>CALZOH010000020.1 GCA_945827465.1 uncultured Prevotellaceae bacterium | reverse complement strand
CGAATCGGGTAAGGGACACTATTCACTCGATTGTATCTTAAATGAAAGAGCCGTGAACTTTTGATAAGTTGATGTTCGCATGAAACGAAATGCAACGACACTTTATCCACACACTCACTCCCTTCAATCAGGAAGAAAAGAGTAAATTCTAACCATCTATATCCTTCCAAACGAACATAAATGTAAGGAATAATAGCAGTGAACCTGTTTCATCTCACAACAAACAACTATCTTTTGCGTCCTCAAAGAAAAACAACAAGAATTGTTTCGTAGTTTGTAAACAAACGACTAATTTTACAACGAAATATTTCGTAAATAGCAATTATCATACAACGCTTTTATGTATGGTGAAATCAGAAGAACTGCATGAAACAAGTAGGAAAATTCAAACTATATCCATTAGATGAAGTGCTTGATGAAGCATTGGGCCCAATCGGCACTGCTGAACGTGACGAACATGAAAGGCTTGTTGCCGATTCTATTAATAAAATTTGCAAGCACGATAAAGTCTTAAACTAAAAGAACTGAGCCCATGATGAATTGGAGTTTTACCCCGCGCCGCATCCTTTCGGTTGATGCCTTGAGAGGATTGACCATGATGATGATGCTGTTTGTGAACGATATTCCCTCACTTCGGGATATACCGCAGTGGTTACTGCATGCTGCTACGCAGGAAGACCGGATGGGCTTCAGCGATTTGGTGTTTCCCTGCTTCCTGTTTTGTGTGGGCATGAGTGTGCCGCTCTCGGTGGAACAACGACGACAGGTTCGTGGCGAAAGCGACTGGCAGATTGCCGGACACGTGTTGAAGCGAACGCTGGTGCTGCTGGCCTTGGGTCTATTAACACTCAACAACGGTGGAGTGGAAGAGGGGCTTTCGTATGCACAATTCAACCTGCTGATGGTAGTGGGCGTCGTGCTCACCTGGGGCGTTCATCCCTCGAAGGGCCGGTGGCGGCGTCCCTTGCAGGCTCTCAATGCGGTGGGCGTGGTGATGCTGGTTTCGTTGGTGGTGTATAAAGACCTCCACGGACAACCGTTTGAGGTAGGATGGTGGGGCATACTGGGTCTGATAGGTTGGACCTATGCCGTCTGTGCCACGGTATATCTGATGGTGGGACAGAAACGAGGTCTTATCCCGCTCCTGGCCATCGTGGCCATCCTGCTGGCGGTAGGCAATCGCTCGGCATTCATCCCCCACGACTGGGCGAGCAGGGTGATCCTGCTGCCGTTCATCCCCGGTGGATGGACGCACCACGCTTTGGGCATGTGCGGTATGGCGGCGGTGATGATGATGCAACACTGTTATGCGAAGGGGAAACACCTGCATTACATTGTCGGACTCTTGGTAGGGGCCGTAGTGATGTTGGGACTGGGCATGTGGGCCCATGAATATTGGATCATCTCGAAGAACATGGCTACGCCCACGTGGTTGTTTTTCTGTATCAGTGTGTTCTTGCCCGTGTTGGCCCTGTTTTACTGGCTCACCGAGGTGAAAGGGCTGACGACGTGGACGGTTGGACTGAAACCTGCGGCCACCGCCACGCTGACGTGCTATATGTTGCCGTATGGATGGTATGCTTTGCAGGGCATGATGGGTTGGTCGTATCCCGAACTGCTTCAGGCCGGAGGCTGTGGACTCTTGCGTTCCATGCTGTTTGCTGTCGTCATCTGTCTGATCACGGAGATGCTCGGGCGCATCGGCGTCAAACTAAAAATTTAGCCGCCCTCATCAGAGTGCGGCCTTTCTCCTTATTAATATATTGAGGCTGTCTACAGGGTGTCAACCCAGTCGTGCGATGCGTTGCAAGGCTGTCTCGTCAATGATTTTGATCTTGCGGCCGTCGGTTACAACGAGGTTCTCGCTTGTAAAGCTCGACAACGTACGGATGGCGTTGGCGGTTGTCATGTTGGCCAAGGCTGCTAAATCTTCGCGCGAGAGGTAGATGGACAAGGTGGCACCGTCGGCTTCAACGCCATAAGTCTTTTTGAGAAAAAGGATGGTCTCGGCCAAACGTCCACGAATGTGACTTTGCGTGAGGGTGATGCTGCGCTGGTCGGATATGCCCAGGTCTGTGGCCAATTGATGGATGAAGAAGGCGGCCAGGCGGCAGTTCGTCTCGATAATATGGTCGATACACTTCATCGGGATGAGAGCTATCTTGGCATTTTCAAACGCACAGGCGTTGGTGACATAAGGTTCATGGGCAAAATAGGCCCGATAGCCAAAGTACTGAACCGGTCGGATGACGCGCATAATCTGAAAACGAGTGTTTGGACCCACTTTATAGATCTTAACCTGTCCCGAAAGCAGGCACATCATGTTCTCCGGCTGCATACCCTCGCTGTAAATCAGTTCGTTCTTGCGATATGTATGATATGACAACTGATCGTAGAGGTAATTCTGCTCGTCTGCGGACAGAAGATTCCATATAGAAGATATATGCGAAACGATTACGTCTTTCATATTTATCTGTTCTTTTACCAACACAACTCAATTCATTTTTTTCGTTAGTGCAAAATTAATTACTTTTTATGATATACAACATACAAGAAGGGTTGATTATGCTTCGTTACACCTTGTTTATGTAAACCAACCACCCCCGTTAGATGCCATTTGAACGTAGCAAGTGACAAAATATAATGCAAAATGAAAGTGGCAAAAAAATTTGTTTATTAGAAATTCTTTGTATCTTTGGAGCGATAAGGCAACAAACTATTAATCGACTACCTTCAATTAATTAATATAAACATTAGACTGACGTATGAGTTACTTAGGTTTTGATAAAATCAAAATGACTAACCTGCAGGAATCTCTCCCACGAGAGATTTTGTGCACGAACCGTTCGGGTGCCTACTGCAGTACAACCATTGTCGGATGTAACATCAGAAAGTACCATGGCCTGCTCGTGTTGCCCATACCCGAGATGGACGAGGAAAATCATGTCCTGCTGAGTTCGTTGGACGAAACCATCATCCAACACGGGGCTGAATTTAACTTAGGCCTCCACAAGTATCAGGGCGACAACTATAGTCCGAAAGGCAATAAATACATCCGCAGTTTTGAATGGGAGCACGTTCCGACTACGATCTACCGAGTTGGTGGCGTGATCTTGAAAAAAGAGATTCTGTTCAGGAAGAGCGAGACCCGCTTGCTCATCCGGTACACCCTGCTCGATGCCCATTCAGCCACCACACTCAGGCTGCGTCCGTTCCTGGCGTTCAGAAGTGTGAGGGAATTCACCCATAAAAACGATAGTTACAACGGTGGTTACACCGAGGTGGAAAACGGAGTGAAGATGTGTATGTATCAGGGTTACCCCGATCTTTACATGCAAATGAACAAGAACACCGAGTTTGTCTACACACCCGACTGGTATATGGGCTTGGACTACCCGAAAGAGAGGGAGAGGGGATATTCGTCGTCAGAAGATTTGTTCTGTCCCGGCTACTTTGAAATGCCCATGAAGAAGGGAGAGAGCGTGGTGTTTGCAGCAGGTTTGTCTGAAATCAAGTGCAACCAGCTGAAACGCATCATGGACAAAGAGTCGGTGGAGATGGAACCGATGACGAGTTTCTACGCATGTCTCTTCCACGCCGCCCATCAGTTCCATTTGGCAAAGGGTGGAGAGGATTACATCATCGCCGGTTATCCCTGGTTCAAGTGCCGTGCCCGTGACTTCTTCATTGCCATGCCCGGTTTGACCCTGACGGTAGGCGACGTAAAACGCTACGAAGAGTATATGCAGACGGCCGAGAAAGCCCTGCGGCACTTCATGGCAGGCGAACCCCTCGGTGTGGAAGTGTTTGAAATGGACAAACCCGACGTGTTGTTATGGGCAACCTGGTGTATACAACAATACAGCAAGATGTTCTCGCGCAAGGACTGCTATCAGAAGTACGGCCAACTGTACGAGGACATCATGGCATTCATCAGCAACAACCGTCATCACAACCTTTTTGTACATGATAACGGGTTGCTATATGCCGACGGCAAGAACAGCGCCATCACCTGGATGAACTCGACGTGCGACGGCCGCCCCATCGTACCGAGATCAGGATATATAGTAGAGAACAATGCACTTTGGTACAACGCCCAATGCTTCCTGAAAGCACTTTGGGAGGAGCAGGGTCGCGAAGCGGAAGCCACCATGTTGCAGAAGAAGATAGAAACCACGGCCGCATCCTTCAAAGAAGTGTTCCTCAACGAGTATGGTTATCTGCTTGACTACGTTGATGGACAAATCTCCAACTGGGATGTGCGTCCCAACATGCTCTTCGCCATTGCGCTTGATTACTCTCCTCTGGCCCGAGAAGAGAAGAAAAAGGTGCTGGACATCTGTACACGCGAGTTGGTAACGTCCAAAGGCATTCGCTCCTTGAGTCCCAAGAGTGGCGGGTACAACCCGATTTATGACGGTTCACAGCGGAAGCGCGACCTGGCTTACCATCAGGGAACCGCTTGGCCCTGGCTCACGGGCTTTTACCTGGAGGCTTACCTGAAAGTGTATAAGATGAGTGGCTTGAGCTTCATTGAACGACAGCTCATCGGCTTCGAGGAAGAGCTCTTCTACCACTGTTTGGGTTCTATTCCGGAGTTGTTTGACGGCAATCCTCCCTTCCACGGACGTGGAGCGATCTCGTATGCCATCAATGTAGCAGGTATACTGAGAGCCATCAGACTTCTTGACATGCACCAGCAAGGACAAAAATAAAAGTAATCAAGCTGTCTTCGGTCGGTGCACCACGTCGAACCGGAGGCACACAGAGTATCAACAATAACAGTATTAAAGATATGAAAGTATTAATGTTCGGATGGGAGTTCCCACCTCACATTCTCGGAGGTCTTGGTACGGCCAGTTACGGTTTGACCAAAGGTCTGGCATTGCAACCGGATATGGACATCACCTTCTGTCTGCCTAAGCCTTTTGGTGATGAAGACCGGAGTTTCTTGAAAATTATCCCCATGGACTGTGTTCCGGTGGTATGGAACGACGTGAACTGGGATTACGTGAACGGCAGAGTGGGTAACCGCATGGACGCTCAACTGTATTTTGACCTTCGTGATCACATTTACTCCGACTTCCGCTACATCCACACGAATGATTTGGGATGTATTGAGTTCTCCGGTCGGTATCCCGACAACCTGTACGAGGAGATCAATAACTATAGTATTGTGGCGGGCGTCGTGGCACGACAGCAGTCATTCGACATCATTCATGCCCACGACTGGCTGACTTACCCGGCCGGTATCTATGCCAAGCAACTATCGGGTAAGCCCTTAGTGATCCACGTGCACGCAACAGACTTCGACAGAAGTCGAGGAAACGTGAATCCCACCGTGTACGGCATCGAAAAGGACGGAATGGACCATGCTGACTGCATTATGTGTGTTAGTGAGCTGACGCGTCAGACAGTCATCAACCACTATCATCAGGATCCGAGGAAGTGTTTTGCCATGCACAACGCGGTATATCCTCTCAGCGACCATCATCAGAAAATTGTTGACCAGCGTATCCCGTTCAGAGAGAGAAAAGAGAAGGTGGTTACCTTCCTCGGAAGAATCACGATGCAGAAAGGTCCGGAGTATTTCATCGAAGCAGCCAAGCTCGTTATCGAACGTTCGAGGAACATTCGCTTCTGTATGGCAGGTAGTGGCGACATGATGAACGCCATGATCGAACTGGCAGCAGCCAAGGGCATCTCCGACCGCCTTCACTTCCCCGGCTTTATGAAGGGAGATCAGGTGTTTGAAGCCTTCCGCGACAGCGATGTTTACGTGATGCCGTCGGTTTCGGAACCGTTTGGTATCTCACCCCTGGAAGCTATGCAGTCGGGCGTGCCCAGCATCATCAGCAAACAGTCCGGTTGCGGCGAAATTCTCACCAACTGCATCAAGACCGACTATTGGGACATCAACGCCATGGCTGATGCGATCTACGCACTCTGTACGTACGACTCGCTACATGACTATCTGCAGGAAGAAGGCATCAACGAAGTGGCCCAAATCACCTGGGAAAAGGTGGGACATCGCATCAGAAGTCATTACGACCGGCTTACCGGCGCACAATAATTCATCTCATAACATTATTAGTAACATCAAGAAGATCATAATATGAAGACCATTTGTCTATATTTCGAAATTCATCAGAATATTCATCTGAAAAGATACCGCTTCTTTGACATCGGTACCGACCACTATTATTATGACGACTACGAAGATGAGCGCAGCATCTCCGAAACAGCAGAGCGTTCTTACATCCCTGCACTGAAGACATTGATTGAAATGGCCAAGGAGAACAAAGGTTTCTTCAAATGTGCCATCTCACTCTCGGGCTGCACCATCGAATTGCTCGAGATACATGCCCCACAAGTGATTGAACTCATTCACGAACTGCTTGACACCGGTTGTGTAGAACTCTTGGCAGAACCGTATTCACACGGTCTATCGTCACTCATCAACGAAGAAAGCTTCAAGGACGACGTGAGACTGCTCTGTGACAAGGTTAAAAACATGTTCGGCGTACGTCCTACCATCTTCAGGAACTCCTGTCTGATCTACACCGATGAGATTGGTCGCATGGTATCGGAGATGGGATTCAAGGGAATGCTGACCGAAGGCGCCAAACACATCCTTGGATGGAAGAGCCCTCACTTCGTTTACAACTGTGTGGAAGCCCCGAAGTTGAAGCTGCTGCTCCGTGACTATCGTCTGTCGGAGGACATCGGATTCCGTTTCAACGATTCATCATGGTCGGAATACCCTCTATTTGCCGACACCTACATGAATTGGATTGCACAACTTCCGGAAGAAGATCAGGTTATTAACCTTTTCATGGAGTTGTGTGCCCTCGGAATCTTCCAGCCGTTGTCGTCAAACATCCTGGAATTCTTTAAAGCACTGCCCGAACAGGCTCGCCAGAGAGGCATTACCTTCTCGACGCCTTCGGAAATATGCGGTAAAATCAAGTCATCCGGTCCCCTCAGCGTTCCGTATCCCGTTACATGGGTGGATGAAGAACGTGATATCAGCAGCTGGCTGGGTAACTCGATGCAAAGGGAGGCCTTCAACAAGTTGTATAGTGTGGCAGACCGCGTAAGAATCTGCAACGACAAGCGCATTATGCAGGACTGGGACTACCTGCAAGCCACTAATAACTTCCGCTTCATGAGTACCAAGCCCAGCAGTATAGGGGCGTATCGCGGTATTTATGACACGGCATACGATGCCTTCACCAACTACATGAACATTATCGGAGATTTTATCACGCGTGTCAACAATCTCTATCCCGACATGGACAACGAAGAGCTCTCGTCATTGATGACAACCATCAAGAATCAAGAGGATGAACTCGTAAGAAAAGACAAGGAAATAGAGAAGTTGCGCCAGACATTGGAGCATTTAAGCGGTGATAAACCGAAGAAGGCCGAAGCCCCAGAAGAAAAACCGGCTAAAAAGGCAGCCGCCAAGCCTAAGAAGAAGAAAACGACTGAAAAATAGATCATCGGATGACTGCGCCTGCACGTCAGGTGCAGCATCCACCAACTTGTCCGCAATGCCTCTTCAGTGAGGTGTTGCGGATGTTTTTATGCCGACCACACAAGCTCGACGAAGATGACGATGTCGTTGAACAAACTCGGAGGCTCTCCTTGTCGTGACAACAGCGTCAAAAACAAACGGAGGCAACCGACATCACCCGAAAGATGATAGAGGGAAGCCTCCGTCAAGACTTGCGTAAAAGGCGGACCAGGTCGGGCGCCCGATGGTTTACTTGCGCACCTTGGCCCGAACGTACATGCCCGGCCTGAAATCGGCATTGTATTCGTTGAGTCGGGCGTAGACTTTGATGGAATAGTCGCTGCGATTAACAGCTTGATCGATTGAAATGACGGTAGCCGAGAAGGTCTTCTTACCCATGCCGTTGATGCGGAAATCGACTACACAGCCTTCCTTCATGAAATGAAGGTCCTTTTCGTAGACGGTGAGCTGAAGAAGCGGCTTGTGCTTGTCTATAATGTTACAAATCGGATCTCCTGTTTCGACATATTTACCCAGGTTGACTTGCAAATCAGTGACGTAACCACTGATGGGAGCCTTCACCGGAAGGTAGGCCATCATCTCTGTGGGATTGAGCGAGGCTGCATCGATGCCGAGCGCCTTCAGCCGAGTGGCAGCCGCCAGCATTTTACTACGCATCGAGAGGAAGTCGGCCTTACACTGCTGCACTCTCTTCTGCGAAGCAGCCTCTTGTCGGCCAAGAGACTGCTGACGTTGGTATTCGGCGTCCAAATATTCCAATTGAGCCGACGACTCAAAGTAGGTTTGCTGCAGTTCTATCAACTCGGGATTGTCAAGTAGAGCAATCAACTGCCCTTGCTTGACAGCCTTACCGGGTAAAACGAGCAGTTGATGAATCTGTCCACCCATCGTAGACGTGACCGTAGCCTGACGGTCGGGGGAGATCATCATCTGACCATTGAACGTCGGACTATTGGCGACATGAGTTGCGCTGGTAACCGCGTCCACTTTCAGTGAATCGGAGTCGGACGCAAGGGGTGAAGGAGTCCGTTCGGTATGGAGCGGAGCCGTAGTGGCAGATGCGGCAGGTTCTTCGGAAGTTTGTTGGGAGCGACTGCACGAGAGTGTTGCGGCAGTCAGCAGGACGGCAAGAAGATAAACTTTCATATATCTACGTAATTGAGGGTTATTTGGTATATAATTCCAGCTCAATGGCTGTGAGGTTATACTGTTGGAGGGCTTCTATGTATTGTTTATGGATATTAATGGATGTATGCAGGCTTTGCACGAGGTCGGTCATGGATGTTTCGCTGGCCTCGTAGAGCAGAATGGCGTTGCGCTGAAGTTCGTCGGCTTCTTTCAAAGCTGCATCGGTGTAATACTTCAAGCTGTTAGCCTGTCGTTGAAGCTTCATCTGCAACTGTTCCATCTCGCGTGAGAGTTGTTGACGGCGATCTTCAGCTTCCACCGAGGCCATTTGAGCCTCGATGCGGGCTTGCTTCACCCGACTTTTCTGTGGAAAGAACACGAGCGGGAACGACATCCCCACCGTCCAGGCCTGTAGATTGCAGAGAGGAGCAATCTTCTGACGGGTATAACCCACAGAGAACTCCGGAAAGAACTTGCTTTTCTCCAATTTAAGGAGGTCGGACTTCTCTTTAGACTCGCCCGAGAGAATACCTACGTAGGAAGGCGAAAGATGAACAGAGTTAGACGGCATGACGAAGGGCAACAGCACGGTATCGACCGGAACTACCGACACATCAGAACGACAAGCCCAAGCCAGCCGGTGAGATGCGATGGCCAAGTCTTCCTGAGATTGAACAAAAAGAGTGTGTTGCTCGGTTGACAACGTCACCATCATGCTGTATTCAAGTTTGTTGATATCGCCTTGTTCGTATCGCAACTGACTGATGTGGCGCAACTGTTCAGCAACGCGGTCCTGGCCGCGATAGAGACGACACACTTCCAAAGCAGCCAAATAGTCTGTCCAGGCACGTTTCACCTCGGCCCTGACTTCGTTTTCGGTCAGTTGCAAACGGTGTTCGCCTGTTTTCAGTTGCGTTTTGGTCAAAGCCTGCTTGTAATGAGGCGTGAGCAAGGAACCCAAAGACTGCTCCACACTCAGTTCGTAGTCGGACTTGGTCTCGCCATTGAGCTGTCCACGCGAATACTGCACCTGCGTGTTACCGGGGTCCCAGGCTTCGCCCTTCTGACTACCCACTCTTTGGAGGTCAAGCTGGGCCATCTTCACTCGAGGGTGGTTCTCCACGGCCTGTTGAATGGCTTCATCGAGAGTCATCACCCGTTGCTGGGCCTGCAAAGGCACTGAACCGAAGCCCATCAAAAGCAGCACCACCATGACAAAAGCACGAGACAGACGCATGCGACCCTTTTTGAACAATGGGAACGTGTTGACAACCCGATAGAAAGCCGGGATAATAAACAAACTAAGCATGGTAGAAACGATGAGACCACCAATGACAACAGTGGCCAAGGGTCGTTGCACTTCAGCTCCGGCCGATGTGGCAACAGCCATCGGCACAAAGCCCAACGAGGCAACCAGACCCGTCAGGAATACAGGGCGTAACAAATGATGACAGCCCTTGATAAGGATTTGATCGATGCACATCAGGTAACGATGGGAATGTTTTAGTTCATTGAAATGATTGATCATCAAGATGCCGTTGAGTACCGCCACACCGAAGAGAGCGATGAATCCGACACCGGCAGAGATGCTAAAGGGCAAACCTCGCATCCACAGCGCCAGAATGCCTCCGATGAGCGAAAGGGGAACGGTTGAAAAGACTACGAACGAATAAGTAACATTGCGGAAGGCAAAGAAGAGTAACAGAAGAATTAGGATGAGTGAGATGGGAATGACCACCAAAAGGGTGCTGATGGCATTTTGCAGATTCTCAAACTGACCTCCATACTCAAAATAATAGCCTGGCTTGAGGGTGATGTGCTGCTCTAATGAACTGCTGATTTGTTCTACCACCTTCTGAATATCGGCCCCACGAACGTTGACGCCAATCACAATACGACGTTTAGCCGCATCGCGATTGATTTGCAACGGTCCCTCCACCAACGAGATAGAGGCAACTTCACTGACCGGGATCTGAAGTGCGTCACTGGTACGGATGGTCAGATGGTCAAGGTCGAGTTCTTTGGCAATGTCATGATCCAGACGCACCACCAAATCAAAGCGCCGCTCGTTC
This sequence comes from uncultured Prevotellaceae bacterium, assembly GCA_945827465.1. Lineage (GTDB taxonomy): Bacteria > Bacteroidota > Bacteroidia > Bacteroidales > Bacteroidaceae > UBA6382. Next base: position 10,904 of record CALZOH010000020.1, on the reverse strand, counting down.
TCAAAGACCACGCCTGCCTTTTCACCGGCGTAGGCTGTACGGATAATATCGTTCAATTCTTCAATGTTGACACCGTAACGGGCTATTTTCGTACGATCATAATTGACAACCAACTGAGGTAAGCCCACCGCTTGCTCCACAATCACATCAGAAGCACCCGGTATCTGCTCAACATACGTAGCCGCCTCCTTGGCTTTGGCATAAAGTTCATCCATGTCTTCACCATAAAGTTTGATGGCGATATCAGCCTTTGCACCCGTCATCAGCTCATTGAAACGGAGTTGGATGGGTTGACTGAAGTTAAACTCCAAATCGGGAATGGTGTCGAGAGCCGCTTTCATCTTCTCAACCATCTCGGGACGAGAATTTGCAGAGGTCCATTCCTTGAAAGGCTTCATGACAATCATGATATCGGCATCTTCCACAGACATGGGATCGGTTGGAACTTCGGCCGTTCCGATTTTTGCCACTACGTATCGAATCTCGGGGAAGTTGTTTTTAAGGATGCGTTCAGCCTGATTGGATATCTCGATGCTCTTGCTGAGCGAACTTCCGGCCGGAAGCGTCATCTGCATGGCAAAATCGCCCTCGTCAAGGGTAGGAATAAACTCTGCACCCAACCGCGAGAAGAGCAACAAGGCTCCGGCCAAAAGGCCAAATGCCGCTGCGATGGTCAAGACGGCATGTCGGATCACCCAGGAGAGGGCCCGACGATAGGCTCTACCTAAACAAGCGAAGAAGCGATCAGCAAAAGTGGGCTTGAGACTGATGTGATGCTTCATAAAGACAGAAGCCATCATGGGAACATAGGTCAGAGAGAGAAGCAAGGCGCCGATGATGCAGAACACCAAGGTCTGGGCCATAGGCTTGAAATACTTTCCTTCGATGCCCGTGAGCGTGAGGATAGGGAAGAAGACAATGAGAATGATGAGTACTGCGAAGGCCGAACTGGTAACGACCTTGGCCGCACCACGGCGTACTTCTTCATCCATTTGTTCCTGAGTTAGGGTTGTGTCGGCCAATCGACGGGTGAAAAGGTGTGCCATGATTCCTTCCACAATCACGATCGAACCGTCTACCACAATACCAAAGTCGATAGCACCCAAACTCATCAGGTTAGCCGACACGCCAAAGACCCGCATCAGGATAAACCCGAAGAGCATCGCAAGCGGAATGACCGACGACACAATGATACTTGCACGCACATTGCCTAAGAACAACATGAGTACAAAGAATACAATGAGTGCACCTTCAATCAAATTACTGATAACGGTGGAGATGTTGCGGTTGACCAACTCTGAACGATTCAGATACGGCACGATGCTGACACCGGCAGGAAGCATCTTTTGGACTTTTTCAATGCGTTTCTGGAGTTCTTGCGTGACCGCATTGGCGTTGGCGCCCCTGAGCATCATGGCGATACCGCCTACACACTCTCCATTTCCATCCATCGTCATAGCACCGAAACGCTTGGGAGCTCCCCATTGAACCTTTCCAATGTCGCTGATATGTACCGGCATACCGCCGCGATTGGCCACTACAATCTTTTCAATGTCTTTCATCTTGGTAATCATACCTTCTGAACGAATGTAGTAAGCCTTGTCTTTCTTCTCTATATAACTGGCACCGGTATTTTGATTGTTCTTGCTCAATGCGTCGAACACATCACTAAGGGTGAGCTGGAGTGCTGTAAGTGTCTCCGGATTGATAGCAATCTCGTATTGCTTGAGAAAACCGCCAAAACTATTGATTTCAACAATACCGGGAATGCCTGACAACTGTCGACGGACTATCCAGTCTTGGATGGTACGGAGTTGCATGGCATCGTATTGCCCTTCATGCTCCTTATCAACTTGTAGAACGTACTGATATATTTCGCCTAATCCCGTTGTAATCGGCATCATTTCAGGAGTACCGAGCTCAGAAGGTATTTCACCCGCCACCGTTTGAATCTGTTCATTGATGAGTTGGCGGGCTTCAAGAACCGGAACACTCTCTTTAAAGACGACCGTGACCAATGACAAACCGAAGCGTGACACCGAACGAATCTCGGTCACGTTCATAATATTGCTCATGGACGTTTCGATAGGGATCGTAATGAGCTGTTCCACCTCTTGTGGTGCAAGCGTTGGAGAGACAGTCACTACCTGCACTTGATTGTTGGTAATGTCGGGAACGGCATCAACGGGAAGGGTCAGCATCGCATAAAGTCCTCCCAAGAGCAGCAATAAGGTTGATATGGCAACGACTATCTTTTTACGAATAGAAAAGTTGACAATAGCATTGAACATTTTGAAGACGTTTATATCTGTATAGGTTTGCAAAAGTAGCAAAATTCCCTTTTGCATATCCATGTTGGTTTACAGATTATACCTATTTGAATGCTATTTCACCTTCATTGTAACAAAAATGTTATTGAATGGACTTCGTTCGACATCCATGACAACCTAATATGACGACCGTCCGGATTTGCACCAACAAATCCAGACGGTCGTAACAACTCCGACAACCTATTTACCTGAGTCGACAGGGCAGGGTAAGCAACTGATACATCAACGTGCGGGCCATGCGTTCATGACCGGCTTCGTTGGGATGGAGTTGGTCAGTATCTTTGTTCTTGAAATATTGCGACAAATCAACATTTTGCGGCACCAGCCCACAAAGATTGGCGAGGTCAATGACCGGTACGCTCCACACTTCACCGGCCCGACGCGTGGCCTCAATGTATTCGTCAAGGTAATGACCGCTCTTGTTCTGATACGACTCATCGGGCTGTATGTTGCGCTCGCCAAAGGAGGCATAGCCGCGATGAATGGGCGTGAGGAGTACCACTTGCTTTTCGGGATACAAACTCTTGATTTTATGAAGAGCAATATTGATGCGACCGCAATAAGTATCGTTGGTCATCACCGGTACGCGTCGCTTGCGAGCAACGTAAGCTTTGGGTTCACCGGTTGAAGCCCATACTTTTTCGGTCATTTCATGGTAGAATTCACCAATAGGAAGACCGCTATTGAAGTCATTCGTACCGATGAAGATAAGAATAGCGTCGACATTCAGGTGATGGTCCTTGAAAAGTTGGTCGGTCTGACGAGGGATATCGTCCCACTGACGTCCGTTGACGGCATATACCAATGGAGTAATGCCCAACCAGCTCTGCAGATAACTCCAATAATGGTTGTTATTGGGGCCGGTAGACACGTTTGGGTCGGTGACCGAGTCACCAAAATAGGCCACACGAGCATTTTGCCATGGATGTTGAAAGGTAGTGACCTGCGCCTGCAATGGAAAGAGATACAGACAGGAAAGAAGAAGGAATAGCAATTTCATATTCGGAAGTTTTACGAAAGGAAATGCAAGGAGTAAAGATAGACTACAGCCGCAGGTATAGCGAGAAGAGCGCTATCGAAACGGTCGAGCACACCACCATGTCCGGGCAAGAACCGGCCGCTGTCTTTGATTCCTAACTGACGTTTGAACAAACTCTCCACCAAATCTCCCCACGTGGCGAAGACCGCCACCGTAAGACCGAGCCCCAACCATGCAAAGAGCGAAAGACTGCTGTCGATACAACTAAAAACAGCGGCCGACACGAGCACTGTCAATGTACCGCCTATGCTGCCAATCCACGATTTATGGGGAGAAATGCGTTCAAACAGTTTGTAGGGAATCTTTTTGTGCAAAGCCGTACCAAAACAATAGGCTCCCGTATCGTTGATCCAGATGAAAATGAAGATGGCAAGAGGCAATAATGCGGAGTAACCGGCATCGCCATGAAATGCCAAAAGATTCATCAAGGCGAAGGGCAGGGCAATGTAGAACTGACCGGCAAATGTATAGGCCCAATTTGCCAATGGATTGCTTCGCTTCATATATAGTTCGTTAATCAGAACGAACATGACAGACAGCAAATAAGGCAGGAAAATAACGGGAGAGACGCTACGTGTACATAGACAAAAAACTGAAAGGAAGAGATATACTCCCATGATCATGCTCATCGTAGAATTGACCGTAGCCAATTGATGCGTTTCCAGCAACTCATTGAACTCATGCAAGGCGAGGGCGGTGACAAGGGCAAAGAGGATACAGAATCCGCCCTGTCCGTACAAGATAGCCGCAACAAACACAACCACGTAAGCAAGGCCCGACAGAAGCCGTGTCAGAAGATTACTCATGCTCTTTATCCTTATTTTCGGTAGAGGAGTCAGCTGTAGCTTCCTCCGAGTCTTGCGATTCATTGTCTTTTTCCTTCGCTGCAAGGGCTTCTCTCTCTTGAATCGAAGCAACTACGGCTTTCACTTCTTCAGCCAAGGCTTTTTCACGTGCCTCTTCTTCCTTTTGGATACGCTCGTTCTCGGCAATTATTTCGTCGGAACGGCTGATCCACGGACGCTTTCCAAAGATTTCTTCGACGTCATCAGCAAAGATTACCTCTCGATCAATCAGCACCTGAGCCAAGCGCGCATGACCATCTTTGTGTTCGCTCAATAGTGCTTTGGCACGTTCGTATTGAGTTTGTATCAAATTCTTCACTTCTTCGTCGATCAGCTCTGCTGTCTTCTCTGAAAATGGCTTGCTGAAAGAATACTCCTGCTGCTGGTTATAGTAGCAAAGGTTGGATAGTTTCTCGCTCATACCTAAATAAGCGACCATTCCGAAAGCACGCTTGGTGACTGTCTCCAAATCATTGAGCGCACCCGACGAAATATGCCCGGTGAATAGTTCTTCTGCAGCACGTCCGCCCAAAGTGGCACAGATTTCGTCCAACATCTGTTCTTTGGTTGTGATGGTACGCTCCTCAGGCAGATACCAAGCGGCACCCAAAGCTTGTCCACGCGGCACAATGGTAACCTTGACCAACGGATTGGCATATTGCAGGAACCACGATACCGTAGCATGTCCGGCCTCATGAAGAGCGATCGTACGCTTTTCGTCCTGTGTCATCACCTTTGTTTTCTTCTCAAGACCACCGATAATGCGATCAATAGCATCCAAAAAGTCTTGTTTTCCCACAGCATTGTGGTTCTTGCGAGCAGCAATCAAAGCGGCCTCATTACAAACATTGGCAATATCGGCACCGCTGAAACCGGGTGTTTGGCGTGACAACAAATCAATATCAACACTATCGTCAATTTTGAGAGGTTTCATATGTACCTTGAAGATTTGCTTGCGTTCGGGCAAACCGGGTAATTCAACATGAATCTGGCGGTCGAAACGTCCGGCACGCAATAACGCCTTGTCAAGAATGTCGGCACGGTTGGTGGCAGCCAAGACAATAATACCGCTATTGGTTCCAAAACCATCCATTTCGGTCAACAACTGGTTGAGCGTATTCTCGCGCTCATCATTTCCACCCATGGACGGATTGCGACCTCGGGCTCGTCCCACTGCGTCAATCTCATCAATAAAGACGATGCAGGGTGCTTTCTCCTTGGCCTGTCTGAATAAGTCGCGCACACGACTGGCACCTACGCCGACAAACATCTCGACAAAGTCGGAACCTGAGATGGAAAAGAACGGAACATTGGCTTCACCGGCTACGGCCTTGGCCAAAAGAGTCTTTCCCGTTCCCGGAGGGCCTACCAGCAAGGCTCCCTTAGGTATCTTTCCGCCCAACTCGGTATATTTATGAGGGTCTTTCAGAAATTTTACAATCTCCATCACCTCTTGTTTGGCCTCGTCTTGACCGGCAACGTCCTTAAAGGTAACGTGCGTACCCTGTGACTTTTCGTACAATTGGGCTTTGCTCTTGCCCACGCTGAAGATGCCACCGCCACCTCCACCGTTGCCACCGCCGCCCATCTGGCGCATAAAGAGGAACCAGATGCCAACAAAGAACAGTACAGGGAATAAAAGGTTCATCAGCAGACCGCCCAACAAGTCCTTATTGGCTTCATACTGAATTTTACCGGTGAAGTGTTTGGCTTCTTTTTGCTCGCTAAGGAATTTGTCAACGTTGTCCACGGATGGAAATTCGGCCGACACAGACGGTTCATTGCCGGCTTTGGCCGCACCTCCGAAGATCTTGCCCACATGCTCCTTTTTGATAAACATTTGTACGTTTCCATCACCCTTGTTCACCGTGATGCTGGAAGCATAACCGTTGATTACGTAGGTTTGGAACTCAGAGTAGGGCACCTCCTTATGGTAACTGCCGTTGCTGCTTTTACCTTGCCAAAACAGATAAGCCAGCAACACGATAATAACGATGTAAGCCCAATTCAAATTGAACTTGGGCATGTTCATCTTATTCTTATTGTTATTCGATGGATTGCTCATGTAAGTTGATAATTAGGTTAAATAGAATGAGTGCATAGGGTCAAATTATACAAATCCTCCTTCGTCAGGGTCGGGAATGCGAGTGATTTTGGCATCTTCCCATAGATGTTCCAAGTCGTAAAAGGCTCGTGCCTCCGGTTGGAAGACGTGTACAATGATATCACCGTAGTCCATAGCTACCCAGATGCAATTATCCAGTCCGCTAACTCCCAAAGGCTTCTCTCCGAGAGACTCTCTTGCCAAGTCACCAACCTCCCGCACGATGGCATCAACTTGGGTTACCGTGTTGCCTTGACATATAATGAAGTATTTGTAAATAACGTTCTTAATCTTACTAAAGTCGGCAATAACAATTTGATTGCCTTTCTTCTCTTGTATAGCTTTAACAAGCGTGTCTAATAACTGTTGATTTCCTTTTTCCATTTACTAATTCGTCGCAAAGAAATTTAGGGTGCAAAGTTAATTCTTTATCTTCACAATCATTGAATCAAAAATGCTTTTTCGTTTTTTGTCAGAAATAAATACTAATTTTGCGACAATTAATCTAAGAAGCAACATATCTTCTCTTTATTAAGAAAAAACTATCATGTTATCGAGTATGAAATACAGACATTTATTATTTCTCCTCACTTGGTTATTGTCGTTACCGGCATGGTCGCAGTGGTCTGCCAAGTGGATTCAAGCATCCGACTGCCAGGATGCCATCAACACGTGGCAGGTTTTCAAGAAATCGGTTAATTTGACATCTGTGCCCGAAACGGTATCGGCACGTATTGCCGTAGACTCCAAGTATTGGCTCTGGATCAATGGCCGCCAAGTGGTTTTTGAAGGTGGACTCAAACGAGGTCCTTCGCCCAAAGACACCTATTTTGATGAAGTCAATATTGCCCCTTTCCTCAAAAAAGGCAGTAACACCATCGCCATCCTCTCGGTTTTCTTCGGTAAAGAAGGATTCAGCCACAAGAACAGCGGACACGCTGCCTTGCTCTTTGAAGCACAAGTGGGGAACACTACGATTATATCGGATGCCACCTGGGAGGCAGCCGTTTACAAAGCTTATGGTAAACTTGATAATCCGGCTCCCAACTGGCGATTGCCCGAAAGCAGCCTCTGCTTTGACGGCAGAAAATCGTTGGGTAATTGGTACATGCCCGGTGCGGGGCGTCATTTCCCCAAAGCACGAGTATTGTGCGAAGATGCTATCAATAACATTTATGGTGAACTGATTAAACGGCCCATACCGCTGTTTAAAGATTTTGGTTTGAAAGACTATGTAGAGCAATCCTACGATCCCAAAACAAGGATCTTGACTTGTCGATTACCCTATAATGCACAAATCACGCCCTATCTCAAGATACAATCAAAAGGCGGTGACACCATCGACATACGCACTGATCATGATCAAGTGGGTGGTGAAATTTGTGTAAGAGCAGCCTATATCACCCGTTCCGGCATTCAAGAGTATGAAAGCCTGGGTTGGATGAACGGCGACAAGGTATTCTATAAAATACCGAAAGGCTCAAAAATACTTGCCGTTAAGTTCCGTGAGACCGGTTACGACACGGAGTTCGTCAGTCATTTTCGCTGCAATGACCCATTTTTCAATGAACTTTGGAAGCGTTCGGAGCGCACGATGTATGTCAACATGCGCGACACGTATTTTGATTGTCCCGATCGCGAACGCTCACAATGGTGGGGCGATGTGGTCAACGACATTCAGCAAAGTTTTTATGCGTTGTCACCTTCATCATGGGATATCATCACAAAAGGTATCTATGAACTGATGAACTGGCAACGCTCGGACGGAACCATTTTCTCACCGATACCGGCCGGAAATTGGAACAAAGAGTTGCCTTGCCAAATGTTGATGTCTGTGGGTTGGTACGGATTCCGTCATCAGGCATTCTATAGTGGCGATTATAGTTTTGTAGCACCTATCTATGACCGACTTCATCGCTACTTACACGGAGTGTGGAGAATCAATGATGAAGGTATTGCACAAGTAAGAGAGGGCGAATGGGGGTTTGCCGACTGGGGTGATCACATTGATATGGACATCATCACCACATGTTGGTACTATTTGGCTCTCAAAGCAGAAAAAGAATTTGCTGAAGAATTGGAGAAGATGAACGATGCTGCCCAAATTGGCGGAATGATGGAGAAGATGGAAGAGAACTTCAACCATCGTTTTTGGAAAGGTGACCACTATCGTTCGGCCAATTATAAAGACGCAGAACCTGATGACAGGGCACAAGCATTGGCCGTCTTGTGTGGATTTGCAGGAAAAGACAAATATCCGGCCTTGCTCAAAGTATTCAACACCTCCCGTTATGCCAGTCCCTTCCTTGAATTATATGTGCAAAAAGCACTCTTCAAGATGGGTGAAGGACGTTTTGCCCTTGAACGAGCCAAAGAACGCTTTGGCAATATGATGTCCTATAAAGAATATACTACCATGTTTGAGTTGTGGACCATCTCAGCCAGTGTCAACCACGGTTGGTCAAGCGGTATGATAGCAGTATTTGGAGAAGAACTTTGTGGCATTCGTCCTACTTCACGTGGTTTCAAGACCTTCGAGATATGTCCCGATATGGCAGGACTGACCGAAGTATCCACTCAAGTAGAAACTCGCTATGGTTTTATTAAAGTCAACCTGAAACGCGAAGGCAACCAAACAACCCTTTGTCTGACCGTACCGCGCAACACCGAAGCCACCGTTCGCTTTGGTCAAAGTCGTTGTCGCCTCGATGCCGGCACTTACAGAATGCAAGTAACCGAAACTACACCCGGCTATTACATCTATAACGATATCAATTAACAATAAATCTCTCCTTATCATAATGCCCGAATGGTCGAATCCATCCAACCATTCGGGCATATTTTATGTTTTAGAAACAGTTCAGTAATAACCGGAGAATTAACTGCTATTTACCAAAGTTGCGAGAGGCGAAGGGCAGACTCGTGCGCAAACCGGTATGCCAATATTCCCAGTTGTGGGTACCATTGCGTACACGGAACTCGCATTTGATGTTACTGTTGCTCATCATCATGTGAAACTTTTCGTTGATTTCCAAAAGGAAGTCATCATCACCGCAATCAAGGAACCATTTCACGGTGCGAAGTTTATCCTTATCAGCCGTTTTAAGGAAGTTGAGACACGAATTGTCACTTACCGATACTTGAACGTAAGCCAACTTGGTTGTTTCTTGACGTTTCTTCTCATCCACATCTTGGTCCAACCAGGCACTGAAGGCATAACAAGAACTAAACAACTCAGGATGCTTTTGACAATAAACAACGCTTCCGCCTCCACCCATTGACAAGCCACTCACGGCACGATGAGCTTTATCGGATTGAATACGGAACTTCTTCTCTACATAAGGCATAAATTCATTGAAGAAGAATTGTTCGTAAGGCCAACCGGGCATATTGAAGTAACCACACCAGTCACCTTTTGAAACATCGCCACCGGCATTGGGCATGATGATAATGAGAGGAACTACTTCTTCTGAACGGATTAACTCATCAACGACAATCTGAAGATTACCTTTGATGGTCCAACCGGTATGATCGTCACCCAAACCGTGCAACAGATAGAGCACCGGATAAGTACGGTCTCCATTAGGATCATAGCCATCGGGCAAATACACGTTGTAATGGCGTTCGGCATTCAATACTTTGCTCTGCATGCTCTCTGTAATGATTTTTCCGGCCTGCAGATGGAGGCTGACACAAAACAATGTCAGCAATGTGAAAATGATTTTGGCACTTTTCATCGTTCTATTATTTAAATTGTAGTTTAACCGCTTGCAAATTTAGGGATTTTAGAGCCTTCAAGGGTTCTATTTATTAGCATATTTTCTAACTTTGCAGGGTTTGTCATCCGACAACGCCTCATTATCATCAGAAATATGGAACCATTAAAAGATAAATTCATCCAATTGTTGCGCTCTACAGGACGCGACGGCATTGAGAACGTGATTGAAGACCTGGAAACATTGGGATTCTTCACCGCTCCGGCTTCTGCCGGACATCATCTGAACTGCGAAGGCGGTTTGTTGCGTCATTCACTCAACACATGCGATGCAGCCTTGGCTATCTGGGAAGGCATGAAAAAGCTTGAGCCATCACTTGAAAAGGAAGTAACGCGAGAAAGCATCATCTTGGCATCACTCCTACATGACGTATGCAAGAGCGATATCTACAAGAGGACCATCAAGAAAAAGAAAAACGCATTAGGAATATGGGAAGATACCGAAGGATATAAAGTAACCTATAAAGGGTTTCCCATGGGTCATGGAGAGAAATCGGTGATATTGCTCCTTTGCAGCGGTCTTGACCTTTCTGATGCAGAAATGTTGGCTATCAGATGGCACATGGGCGCCTTTGGCATTAACCAAAACAGTTACGAGGATGTGCGCAACTATGATACGGCCCACACGCTTTACCCTTTGGTGTCAATCATACAAGCCGCCGACAGCCTGGCCGCTGGCATTATGGAACGTAACGGAACGGACCTCGATGATCTATAGACATCATCCATCGATTCACTCCTTATAATATACTTAATATTGATTACTCAGGAAACTAATAGTTGATTCATGAAGAAATTTGAACTCGAGTTG
>CALZOH010000019.1 GCA_945827465.1 uncultured Prevotellaceae bacterium | reverse complement strand
TCTAATGACCGATTGAGGTTTAATCAGCAAATATGCAACAAACGTCTTGGTAAAATGAACAACATTTCATCGCAACCCGAATTGTTCATTCCCAGACTCGGTTATTCATGACCATCTGATTCAATCATGCCTTTTCATCCTTTCGGTCTTTATTTTGTAGCAGTTCATCATCATCTTGTCAACAAGCGATTCGGATTTTGAAGTAATTCATCTTCCCATTGCGTCATGTGCATTTCCACTTTGAAGTAGTTCAATGAATGATTGCACACGTGCAATGGCGTCTTGAAGTAGTACAATGCCTCATTGAACACTTGCACTGAAGGGTTTCATCTCTTCACCGCCTGAATGACATGCGTCAGCGGCGTATTGTAAATGGCAAATCAATCTTTTAAGTCGAGGGTGACTATTATTCTATATGTGATGACCATTTCTTATGGTATTTGCATCTATCAAGACAATTAATTGGAAGAGAGTACTCCTGTTACCGCAACTTACGTAGTCGCAACACCATCGGAACAAGCTACCGTGCAACCCACCCCAAAACCGGCGGCAGCATCTCCCGGCAGTACAACTGCTACAACTCTGCCAATAACGTCAGATGTTCCACGAACCCAAGTAAACCCGCCGGGTGACTCCAGCGCACCCAGCGTCGACATATCATTCACACAAGAGAATAACAACCGGAGCGGATCATCGCTCTGCAAACGGGGAATTAACAACAGATAGAGAGTATTGGTCTTGAAGATTCTTCATATATCTCATATAATGCAGTCTTAAATGAAGCCGTGTGTTAGATGCTGACAAGCCGCGTATGGATTTATTTTATCAAACATCACATTCCATCATGATACCCCATAAGACTTATGCAATCATACAAGAACACTCATTGAACTCCCTAAGAAACATTCTTTTGAAGCATGACAACTGAACGAAAGTCGGGCAATCGTTAGTAGCGAGAAAAAATACTTAAAGAAAAAACTGAAAGAAAATCTCATTTTTTTCAGAGATTCTTTTGTTGGAATCAAAAATAGTTGTACCTTTGCATCGCTTTTGAGGAACATGGGCGTTTAGCTCAGCTGGTTTAGAGCATCTGCCTTACAAGCAGAGGGTCGGCGGTTCGAATCCGTCAACGCCCACCTTCCATAATAAAGGTTTTTAATCTCTTTTCCTCAAAGGCACTCGGGCGTTTAGCTCAGCTGGTTTAGAGCATCTGCCTTACAAGCAGAGGGTCGGCGGTTCGAATCCGTCAACGCCCACGTCCAAATAAAGAAAGTGTTTTATTGTTAAGTCTGTACCACTTGAGTACAGGCTTTTTTATTTTAGTCTGTTACACATCGGTAGACAGCACTTCCAAGAATGTTGTAGGATAACCCGTTTCAAAATTCATAGGCTTTCCGGTAATAGGATGGGTAAAATTCAGACGAAAGGCGTGTAAACCTAAACGTCCGATAGGATCATCTCCTTCAACACCATATTTATAATCGCCTACTACAGGATGTCCGATATCTTGCAAATGAACTCGAATCTGATTTTTACGTCCTGTTTCCAGTTGGAGTTCTACCAACGAATACCGTTCAGACTTCTGCAACGTGCGAAAATGAGTTACAGCATACTTCCCACCATTATCTGTCGGACTACTATAGGTAAAATAAAACTTGTCATCCTTCAACCAACTACTTACAGTTCCCTTTTCTTCCGTCATCATGCCGCTCACCAAAGCGAGATAGCGTCTGTCGGTCACCAATTCATGCCAATGATTGGTAAACATCTGTTGTACTTTGGTTGATTTAGCAAAAACCATCAGCCCCGAAGTCTCTCGGTCCAGCCGGTGAACGACATGTGCCGTGCAAGTTTGTCGTGAACGTTTCAGATAATCATCCAACAATGTCTTCACACAAAAACTGTGATGGTCACTTTGCATTGATAAGATGCCAGGTTGCTTATTAATGACCAAAAGCCATTGGTCCTCGTAATGAATCGATACATACGGATTGGGCCGCATAGCCTGATTACTACCACGCAACAACTCCACCTTCATGCCCGGCCTCAGTTCAAAGTTAAATTGGCTCACCGGCGAGCCATTCACACGAATCAACTGGTGAGAAAGAGCACTTTTCACCTTACTTTTACTCCAATCACTCAGTTTTTCAAACAAAAACTCCAATAAAAGGGATTTGCGTTCTATCGTCCAGGTCTTCTGAACCGTCAACGTCATGGGTCGGTTAGATTGTTTCATCTGTTTTATCAATCGTCATTCAAGAAACATCCGAAAATAGGTCTCATCTGCTATCAACATACCTATATTATATATAAGGAGGCGAGATTTCTAATTCGGATATGATCTTTGTTCTTATAAAAAATATCTATTTGCAAGTGCAAAGTTCGATATTATTCGCGAGATATCCAAACAGGCCATCACTCAAATCTTGATTCTGTCAGCAGAATGCTTCCGAAAGTAACATGAAGCACTTCTTATGTGCAAAAAAGCACTCCTCTTATCCTCATAAATGCCCCGCAGACTTGACAAATTATTTTTTTTCGGCATTTTTCTTGTCATTTTGTTGGATATTTTACTCAAATCCTTTAATTTTGCATCGAATTAAACATTTAACACGATAAATAAGATGAAAGCAGCACAAGTCATTGATGAGTTAAAGAGAAGATTTCCCAACGAACCTGAATACTATCAGGCAGTGACCGAAGTTTTGAATTCCATAGAGGATGTTTACAACGAACATCCGGAGTTCGAGGCCAGTAACTTAATTGAGCGCCTCTGTATTCCCGATCGCGTTTACACTTTCCGTGTAACTTGGGTAGACGACAAAGGTAAAGTACAGACCAATACAGGTTATCGTGTGCAACATAGCAATGCCATTGGTCCGTATAAGGGAGGTTTGCGCTTCCACGCTTCTGTCAATCTCTCCATCTTGAAGTTCCTTGCTTTTGAGCAGACCTTCAAAAACTCTCTGACAACATTGCCCATGGGTGGAGCCAAGGGCGGTTCCGATTTTAGTCCTCGTGGCAAGTCCAATGCAGAAGTAATGCGTTTCTGCCAGGCCTTCATGACCGAGTTGTGGCGCAATATCGGTCCTGACACAGACGTTCCCGCCGGTGATATCGGTGTTGGAGGTCGTGAGGTAGGTTATCTTTTCGGAATGTATAAGAAGCTGACACACGAACATACAGGTACTCTTACCGGAAAAGGCCTTGAATTTGGCGGTTCACTCATCCGTCCTGAAGCAACAGGATATGGAAATGTATATTTCTTGAAGCATATGTTGGCAACACGCAATATTCCTTTGGCAGGAAAGACCGTTTGCGTATCAGGTTCGGGTAACGTAGCTCAGTACACCGTTGATAAACTCTTGCAAGAAGGCGCAAAAGTTGTCACCATGTCTGATTCCGACGGTTACATCTATGATCCCGATGGCATTGACCGTGAAAAGTTGGATTATATCATGGAACTGAAGAACGTTTATCGTGGTCGCATCCGTGAATATGCTGAAAAGTACAACGTGAAATATGTTGCTGGTGCTCGTCCTTGGGGTGAAAAGTGCGATATAGCCATGCCCAGCGCAACACAGAACGAGATCAATGGCGACGATGCTCAAAAACTCGTTGACAATGGATGTATCGCAGTTTCCGAAGGTGCCAATATGCCCTCAACTCCCGATGCCATCAAGATTTTCCAGGGTAATGGTCTCTTGTATGCACCTGGCAAGGCTTCTAATGCCGGTGGTGTTTCTGTATCAGGTCTTGAAATGACTCAGAATGCCAATCACCTCAACTGGAGTAGCGAAGAAGTCGATCAGAAACTGCAGCAAATCATGTCTGACATTCATGCTCAGTGCGTAAAATATGGTACACTTGCCGACGGCACTGTTGACTACGTGAAGGGAGCCAATGTTTCCGGCTTCATGAAGGTTGCCAAGGCCATTATGGCTCAAGGTATCATCTAAAGATATTACTCACTGTTTCATAGAACGGTGTTTAATGGTTAACTAATTCCAATTATTTTATGTTGAGAGGCAATCGTGATGATTGCCTCTACTTTTTTCTGCATTTTACCATTAAATGCTTGATAAAGCGATGATGAAATAATCCCATTCATCGTGTTTTGTGATGAATATTGGCCTGATGATTGCCGGTAAGTCGTAGGGGCGTATCGCATACGCCCGGATGTGGGCGAATCTGGAATGATTTCGCTGATATGATTTGGTTGATCGTTGGGCTTTATCGCTCATGTGAGGGCGTATGCGATACGCCCCTACATCTTTACTATTAAATTATTGATAACGCATTAATTAAACTGGTTGGAATAAAAGAGGGTATGCCAATACTGCGACTGGCATACCCTCTTTAGGATGTTCTTCTTTTGATTATTCGCCTCCCGTGGCGTCGACAACGCGTTTGAGAGCACCCGTGGTGGAGTAGAAGGTCACCTGAGTGCTGATTCGCTTGTTGAAAAGTTCACTGCTGAGGATTTCAGTCTTTCCGAACTGGCCCATGGGGGTGATGACATTGACCAAAGTGCGTTCACGGTCGTAAATTTTCACATCCACCTGACTCGGAACGTTATATCGCACGGCTTCGAGCTCTGCCTTCTTCAGTTTAGGATTCACTACTTCCTCAGGAACCGTTTTCTTGTCCTTGATATCTATATAGACGGGTGCACCGGCCAAATTGGTCTTATCCACAAGGCCCAATTCTTCGGAGAAACGGAATAAAATCTGCTTCGTAGCTTCTCCCTTCGGAAGGAAATGGAGTGTGTATGTCTTGGTCTCGCTTTCTTGCGTTCCTTTGAAGAGTTGCAAGAGGGCTTCTTCCTGTGTGTTAAGCTGGTTAATCATTAACTTGAGCTGTTCACCGTCTTTTGGCATGTTGTCGGCTTCTCCCTTCGACAGCGCACTGCGACTTTCGCGAATGTCATAGATTTCGTTAGCCGTCAGTTCGGCCATTTTGCTCTGACTTCCGGCATAGAGTATCTCTTCAGTCATATAATCGCGCGGTTTGAGCGTTGACTGTTCCAGGGTATTGATTTCCGGCACCTTGGGCATCTCGTCCTCTACGCCTTCAATGTTTATTGACGTGATAATACCGTCTTTGGTGAGTCCTACAAGGGGAGCTATCGTCTTTTTGCGCAATGGGATGGAGTAGACCTTGCTTGTGTCGGGCACACCATAGGGTGTGATGTAAACTTTATCGATTTTCCACGTTGTTTTTTCGGCTTGCGTCACGTTGCCCAATCTCAAGTATCGCTGAGCATAGTCTTTGAAATCGCCGGGCTTCACTGTTACTCGCGAAGCAATCACTGTGATTTTCAAGGCAGTCTGTGGCAAGTAATAAGTAACCCCTTCGGGAGTACTTCCAGGTATATAACGGGTCACTTCGGTCTGTGCCGCAGCCTGAACGCCTCCTAAACAGAGGGCAGCAGCCACTAAAATCGGCTTAGCAATTTGATGAAGCATGTCGTTTAAGTTTCTTGATGGCATAAGGTATGTAATCTATCAGGTCATTAACGGTTGTTCCCTCTTCGGTCAGTTCTTCTGCGGCCAAATCGCCGGCTAAACCATGGATGTAAACACCCAATCGGCAAGCATTTTCTATTGAATAGCCTTGCGAAAGCAATGATAACAGGATACCGGTGAGTGCATCGCCTGTGCCAGCCGTTGCCATGCCGGAATTTCCGGTTGAATTGAAGTAAGTATGGCCTTGTGGCGTGCAAATGGCTGTATAATGACCTTTGAGGATGATGTATATCTGTTGATGGATGGCCTGCTCGCGGGCCTGGTGCAGTTGGTCGAAGTTGGTGAGACATTCACCAAACAATCGCATGAACTCTTTGGGGTGAGGTGTGAGGATGGCGTTGCTCGGTATTTGCGGTAACCATCCGCGATGACCGCCTAAAATGTTGAGGGCATCGGCATCTAAGATGAGAGGCACCGTGGTATGACTCATCTGTTCGGCAAATGCAACGGCGCTGCAGTTCTTCGTCCCGAGTCCCGGGCCGATGGCCACGGCATTGTATGGATCCGTCTTTACAGGCGTGGAAAAGAAGTAGTTGTCTTCGTCATGATGAAGCACCACTTCAGGTACTGAAATCTGAAGGATGGAGTTATTGACCTTGGGAGTATGAATGGTCAGCTTTCCGATACCGCTTTTCATACATGCGCGAGCGGCCAATACGGCGGCACCGGCCATTCCGTAACTGCCGGCAATGAGCAGTCCGTGACCAAATGTGCCTTTGTTGCCAAACGGAGAGCGTCCTCTGAGCAGGGAAGCCATTTCGGACAACTCGTCAAGGGTATATGGATTCTCAGTAAAGGTAATTTCGTCTTCTTTAAGCCCTATGTTCACCACACGCACCTCTCCAAGGTACTCTTGATTGTCTGCCATCAGGAAAGAAGGCTTTAACGTCTGGATGGTAAGGGTTACATCGGCCCGAATGATGTGTGCGGGAATGTTGTAAGAGTTGTCTTCGCACATCAAACCTGACGGAAGGTCTATCGATACCACTTTTGCTGCCGAGCGGTTGATTAATTTCACCAGGGCGGCTAATCCGCCGTTAATCGGTTTGTTCAATCCGCTGCCAAAGAGACCGTCAATCACGATGTCGGACTCGCTCAACTCGGGCATTTCAAAGTTTTTGGTGATTTCATGAAAGACTACCCGCGACGAGGCAGCACCTTCCACCAGGCGATCGCGATTCGTCTCGCAGTCCTTACTGAGTTTGCCGTTGACATTGAAAAGAAAAACTTCCACCCGATGTCCTTCGGCCGCAAGCAGGCGGGCTACGGCCAGCGCATCACCGCCATTATTGCCCGAACCGGCAAATACATAGAAGTTCAAAAGTCCGCTCCATAGCCGACGAATCTCTGCCGTGAGGGCTTGAGCGGCTCTCTCCATGAGGTCAATCGATTCGATGCCCTCGGCTTTGATGGTATAAGCGTCGAGTTGTCTCGACTGTGTGGCTGTCAGAACTTTCATACTGCAAATTTAGAGATTTCTTTTGACTTATCTTTCCAACCTCCCGAGAAGATATGGCGTCAACAAACTTTGTAGCCTTCTTTCGTCAGGAATTCCTTGATTTTTGCCACGTGGTCACCCTGTATCAGGATGACACCGTCTTTCGACGAACCGCCGCAACCGCATTTTGCCTTGAGCTTTTTCTCTAAAGCGGCAAGGTCAGCCTCTTTTCCTACGAAACCTTCGACCAACGTGACGGTTTTACCCTTTCGTCCCGCCCGCTCAAAATATACGTGGAGCTTCTGCTGACGGTTGGGCAGAGTTTCGACCTCTTCGGTTTCATCGTCAGTTTGATAACCAAAGTCGGGATTGGTCGAAAAGACCACGCCCAGGCGCGATTTCCAATCATTATTCATCTATTCCGGCTTTAAATTTCAGCATTACGCCGCCATAAGGCTCCATCTCCACGCTCACTGCACGGTCACCGGCCAGGTTCAACATCTGGCGCTTGCCCGTGAGCAGGTCCACCGCTTCGGTTTCGCCCTCCGGCAGTTGCAGGAAGTCAAAAACGTGTTGGGGAAGTACCACCTCGGCCTGTTGCAGTTCCCGACTGAAGTTGGCCACCACCAAAATAACCTCGTCGTCGGCCTTTCTGAGGAAGGAATAATACCTCTGCGGGTCAAAGCCGGCATGATGGTAGTTGGCATACATCACATCGTAGAAGCTGCCACGGCTGATGGCTGCTTCAGTGGTGGCAGCCTTCATCACTTTAAGATAAAAATCATAGAGCGAACGGCTCTCAGCCGGCAAATTGCTCTTCAGATACTTGCCATTCTTGTGCCAAGCGAGCAGGGTGGGGACGTTCCAATAATCAAAAATGGTGGTGCGACCGTCGCGTCCGCTGAATCCTTCCTGTTCCATACCCCTTTCGCCCAACTCCTGACCGAAATATATCATAAAAGGATTGGTGTTCATGCAGGCCGATACCAGAAGTGCGGCCTTGCCACAATGCCCGTTGCCGGCATAGAAGTCTGATGCCAGGCGTTGTTCATCATGATTCTCGAGGAAGTTCAACATATATTGCTGAATGTCACCCACGTTCTTCCAGCAGTTAGAGATATCTGACGCAGGACGTTCATATCGCGTCACGGCGCGAAGGGTATCGTACAGCCCCACTTTGTCATACAGATAGTCGAAATGTCCTTTGAAGATGTATTCGCGATATAACGACGGATTGTAAACCTCTGCTATGAAGAGCACGTCGGGATATTGCCGCTTTACCTCGGTCAATGCCCAGTTCCAGAACTCACACGGCACCATTTCAGCCATGTCGCAGCGAAAAGCATCCACTCCCTGCGAAGCCCAAAAGAGTAATATGTGGAGCATTTTGTGCCACGTGTCGGGAATAGGGTTAAACCGACACACACGACCGCCTACATAGTCCACGCCATAGTTCAGTTTGATGGTTTCATACCAATCATTCCGACCCGGAGAGGCTGTGAAGCAGTCATTACCCGTTACGCGAGCCGGTTCTTCCTGATATGGCTGCATCGCATCGCCTTTCATGTCGAACTGACAGTGCAGTGAATGGCCAGGAATATAGTAAAAATTGTTTTGCGGGCTGAATGCCTGGGTGGTACAGTCGTCCTCGCCCAAATCCCGCACTCCTTCAGGACGGGCATCCGAGTGATATTGACGCGCCACATGGTTGGGCACGAAGTCCATCACAAATCCCAACCCTGCCTGATGGGTTCTTTTCAACAAATTCTTGAATTCCTGAAAGCGGAGCTCGGGTTTTGACGCCAAATCAGGGTCTATGTCGTAGTAGTCTTTGATGGCGTAGGGCGAACCGGCCTTTCCCTTCACCACGGCTTGATGATCGCATCTGATACCATGGTCTGAATAATCGGTACAAGTGGCATGTTCCAAGAGACCGGTGTACCAAACGTGGGTGGTACCCAAATCCTTGAGCTTACGAAGCACTGCCGGGGTGATGTCATTGAGTTTGCCGCAACCATTTTGGTCGATGCGGCCGTTGTATTGGGGATGTTCGTTGTTGTTGCCAAACAGACGGGGCAACATTTGATATATAATGAGCTTGGACATATTTGTGAAGGAATTGCCTGAATTGAAATCATCCACAGACCTGCATCTGACGAGTCTGTGGATGATGGTGAATGTGGGCCTGCTCTCACTCAAAGGGAGCAGAGCGGCTATTTACTCGATACCTTGTACGCTGACAGCGTCGTTGCCTTTGCAAATTTTGGCAATCATACCCTGTAAAGCCTTACCGGGACCGCATTCTGTAAACTCAGTTGCACCTGCAGCCACCATGGCATTCACTTCTTCGGTCCAACGAACGGGTGATGTGAGCTGGGCAATCAGGTTTTCCTTGATTTCTTCAGGTGCGGTGTGAGGTTTACCGTCTACGTTCTGATACACGGGACATTTCGGAGCGTGGAACTCGGTTTCCATGATAGCCTTGGCCAGTTCGTCCTTGGCGGGCTGCATCAATGGTGAGTGGAAAGCGCCTCCCACCTTGAGCACCAAGGCACGTTTTGCACCGCTTGCCTTCAACTTCTCGCAAGCCACGTTCACTGCTTCAATGTCACCGCTAATCACCAACTGACCGGGGCAGTTGTAATTGGCCGGAACAACGATGCAATCGTCCGTGCTGACCTCAGCACAGATAGCCTCGATTTGTTCGTCGGGCAATGCAATCACCGCTGCCATCGTAGAAGGCTTCATCTCGCAAGCTTTCTGCATCGCCATGGCACGAGCATACACTAACTTCAAACCGTCTTCGAAGTTTAACACGCCGGCAGCCACTAAAGCAGAAAATTCACCCAGTGAATGACCGCCAACCATATCTGGAACCAATTCCGGAGTGCACAACGCTTTGATAACGGAGTGTAAGAACACGGCCGGTTGGGTTACTTTGGTTTGTTTCAACTCTTCATCGGTACCGGCAAACATGATGTCGGTAATCTTGTAGCCTAAAATCTCATCGGCTTTGTCAAACAGTTCTTTTGCTAAGGGATTGTTTTCGTATAAATCCTTTCCCATTCCAACAAATTGGGCACCTTGGCCCGGGAATACTACTGCTTTCATTCTTGGTACTATTTAAATTTCAGGCTGCAAAGTTAGCCTTTTTTTTCAGAATATCTGTCATTCAGACCTTAACCCACTCATTTTTGCTGACATTTTGCATCCTGTTGCCCGATAGCCTCCCTCCATCCATGCGCAGATGCTCCTGTCATTAGGTCAATTCTTATCCAATGCTCATTGACACCTGCCGAACCGTTGTTGGCATTAGCTCAGAAACAAAACAAGACTGACCATTTTCCGGGAAGTCCATTGCAAAACCCATCCATCACTCCCATTCGCCCCGAAGGCACTTTGCATGCAAGCCAAATGGCTACCCTGGCAAAAGGAGTGATTTTGCATGTAAGCAAAACCACTGAACAAGGAATTTCATGGCCGGATATTACAACCGAACAAGTGTAGGGGCGTATTGCATACGCCCTTCATGGCAGCAAATATGCTCTCATTCGACGCTATTAGATACCAATTAAACCCAAATCGGTCATTAGCGTTATGATGATAACAACTCTTGTTTTTGTTCAGATGTCTCTACGTTTTGAGGGCGCAATGGGGTTCCATTGCAACCGAAAAACGGAAAGGCAGATGACAAAAAGAAAGTTTGTTTGCGCATAATAGTCTAATGACCGATTTGGGTTAAAGGCGAAAAATACCTCATTCGCCCACGTCAGGGCGTATGCGATACGCCCCTACAGTTATTCGATGAAATTTAAACATATCAATCCAAAACGAAACATCAAAACCCCATCATTGATCCGGATGTTATAAACGAACAGAGGCTGCCGCTCGCGAAACACGGAGGGTTGTAACAGGGAGAATATACTATCTGAAAGAACGAAGCGGAAGATTAGCCGTTACTTCTTCTTACCGACGTGGAAGAAGTCGCGGAGCGAATTGAAATCACGCTGAAAGAGAATACCGATGCCGTTCGTTGTGAGTGAAGTCTTGGTAAAATAGCGGTCGTTGGTTTCGCTATAGGCTTTGAGACTGATGCCGCCCGAAGGGGTGAGCAACCAACGCACATTGAAGTCTCCCACAAAGTTGTTGGAGTAGGTGGGCTGGTCGCGATAAGCGAAGTTGCCGTTGATTAAGACCCGGTTGTTGAGCAAACTACCTGATAACAAGCCTTCGACCTCCATATCGCTCCAACCCATACGGCCTGTGGCGATGCTGGTACCGAATTTCCAGTTGTTCAGATGGAGTGCGTTGGAGAGCATGGAGTTAAATTGCTCGCTCAAGGTGCTTGCCAAGAGCGATTGCATGGCTACTGACGACTGATTATTGAGTGTGGTGCCGCCGTTAAAGTTGGCGTAGTCATAAGTGAAGAATCGTCCGATGCCCAGCAGGTAAATAATCTGCATATTTATATCTCCCTGCGAAGCAATCATGTTGCGTACCATCTGGTTTTCATCCTCGTTGACGTTGGGCAGATCAAGGTCGAACGAAATTTGAGGACTGCCGCACTTGCCTTTAAAGTAAAGTATGCAGTCAACATTGGCTGAATTGCTCTTGAGATTGCCTAAGTTCAGGTCAGCAAGCGATACAGAGTTGATGGTATAGATCCCTTTCAGGTTAAGATCGCCATCCATGGGCGCGCCATTAAAGCGAATGGTACCACCTTGTTGCATGGCAAAGTTCTTATGAATGATATCACGAATGGTGATGCGGTATTGTCCGTGGTCGAGGTTGTAAGTTCCGAAGATGTTGAACCTGCCTTTGTTGTAGTAATTGATGTGCAAAGGCCCGTGACCGTTGAGCGACATCTTGTCACCCGTTTTGTTGTCGGTCAGAATCACTAACGTGGCTTCGGGAGTGGCATTGATGTTGAAATCAAGGTATATATCGGTCGACGAATCCTTCAAACTATTGTCGGAAACCTTCTCACCGCGGTCGGTGAGGTCGGTTGCCTTGTTCTCAAAGGGGTTGACGAAGTGAATGTACTCGTTGTTATCGTTGTCGCCGGGGGTGGAGCTGTCGTAGACAAAGGTAGAATTGCTGCGAGGAGTCATGGAGAGGTTCACGTGAAGTTCGTCGGTGGAACCGGAAAGCTTGCAAAGGCCGTCGCCATAGACCGTTCCCCAAAAAGTATCGGTTTCGCGGTCGTTCCAATCATATACTAACAGATTATCGGCATCTATGGCGACGTCGAAACGGAAATCATGCAGCACACGATGGAGTATGTCGCCATTGATATGGCCCACATTACCGTGCTGATCCTTCAGCGTGATGTTTTTGAAATGAATTTTTCCGGGTGAAAGGATTACACTGTCGTTGGTGATATGGTAAGTTGTGTTGAGCACCCGCGGCGAGAGGGTGAGGTAGTCCAATTTTTCGCGTCCTTCAAGGTTCATGGCGTTCAAGGGACCGGAAAGTCGCAGTTGTCCGGTGGTTCGGCCTTCCAATCCACTGAATATTCCTCCGAGATATTTATTGAGGAAACCCAGGTTGGTCTTCATTGACTCGAATTGAAGGTCAATGCGGTTTTCGCCCACGTTGACAAAGCCGCGGATAAGGGTGGAATCTTCGTCCGACTCCTGTGTTTTGGCATCAAGCAGAATGGTCTTGTTGTCGTTATCCCATTTTCCTTTGAGCTGAAGCACTCCCATGCTGCCGGTATTAAACGTGAAGTCGCGAACGGTGAGTCGGGCGTGAACGTCCTTGCTCTCTGCCAGGTCATCAGTCAATATCTCACCCGAAGCCCGGCCCTCAAAATCAACGGGATGGAAGTTCAGAATGTCAAATACATAACCCAGGTCGATGTCCTTGATCTGAGCGATGAGTCCTTTGCCACTTGTCAGTCCGTCAGTACGCGTGTTGAGCGAAACGAACTGGCCGGCGTGCGAGATCTTAAAGTCTCGGATTTGATACTGACCTTTTTTTAACTCGAAATAAGAGGGTGAAACCTGCCAGACAGAGTCGTGTACGTAGATATTGGAGGGATACAGGCGCACGAAAGCCTGATCGTTGCCCTCATCGTCCTTTGAAAACGTGGAGCGAGCCACCACGCTGCCGTGAGTACCGTTTCCATGAAGCGTTTTCCATTGCAGTTGCGACAAAACATCATTCTGCCGAGCCTTCGTATTGAGCATAAACTCCACGTCTTCCTTGTCAAACTGCTTGGTGATATGGGCCAGGAGGCGCAAGGAGTCATTGGCGTTGGTCAGGAAGACGCTTCCTTCCTTGTAGCAGCTCTCGTTGAGGTAGAAGAGAGGGAGATAAGCCGAAAACTGCACCTTCTGCTCGGCCTGATTGAAATAGCCCGTCACGTGGGGCATCGACTCAAAATGAACGGGCAGACGGAGCACATGCTCAAGGAAATCAGCCTTTTTCAGCTTGAAGTCGACGAATGCGTAGCGGTCGTTACCGGGATTCTTGTCGGAGAAGATAGACGGGAGCACATCAAGCTCTCCCTTCACCATCTGAAAGAGTTCTGCCGGAATATCGGCCAAGGCCACGTTGCCGCTGGTCTCTCCTTCCAGAATATCACTCTCTATGCGGGTGGTGAAAAGACCGTTGCGCAGGCGGGTAGAAAGGAGCAGGCTGTCGAAGCCATAGGTTTTTCCGGCATCATTCATCGATAAATCTCTCACGGCAATGCGTCCCAACAAGGTAGGACTGAATGCCTGCACCGAGGCAGAGAACTGTGCCGAGAGAGAAGCCTCTCCGTAGTCGTCGGCCAGATTGAGTTTGCCGGGTTGCATCTGATGAAGACGGGCCGTGAGGTTCAACACCTCTTGGGGCGAACGCGGACGGTAGTGCCCTTGGAGCGAAACTGCCAGGTGAGGATCGTTGACGTCGACCGTAGCAGTCAGTTCTTCGGGAGAGAAGTGTCCGCCCATTTCTATTCCTTTATAATGATAGCCCTTGAACTGCATATCGTGCAACGTGGAGTGGAAATCGAGAGCCGTGGGGTGGGTGAGTGTACCCTCCACACGCACTTGTCCGGCCACATCGCCCAATAAATCGGGACTGTCAAGCAGTTGTCCCAACTGAAGTTGTTTTACTTCAACAAGAGCATGTATTCTATTCTTCAACAAACGAATATTCTCATGAACCGAAGCCTGTTCACACGAGGTTTCACCCTGAAACGTCAGCTCGTCACCCCGACATTGCAGGTGACCCGTCTGTCGAAGGCGGTCCACACGCTCCAAGACGGGCGGAAGGGGCTTTGAAGGCGAAAGGGCAGTGAGCCATTCGCCCAATTCGGCCGATGCCAGTTCCAACTGATGGAGTTGGCAAGAGAGGTTAAGCTCTTTTTCCAACAATTGATAGAGATTCAACTCGGCAGAAGTCTTTAACCGCACGTTGTCATTCGTTCGGGAGGCGAGCGAAACGGCTGCCGAGAGCGCGGCATGCTGTTTATCCAGTCGAGCGGAAAGTGAATAAGGCTCGTCCAAGGTGCGCAGGGACGGAAGAAGGAATGAAAAATCCTTCGGAACCAGCTCGGCCGTCAGATTCACATCGGAGAAATCGCCGTGAACCACATCTAACTTCGGTTGAGGGGTTGCGTGACGGGCCGTAAGCCTGCTCAAGGCGATTCGGGAATTGGGCAGTAGCAATTCAAAGTTCTTCAAGACGGCAGACGAAGGTCCGGCCACCACGTTACAGGCCAAGCGGCGCAGTTCCAAACCACACTGTTCCTTGAGCTTGATATTTCGCAGACGAATGTTGACTGAATCCTTAGCCACATGATTGATGCGCAAGTCAGCATCTACCTGACGGAAAGACAGATGGTTGAAATCCAAGTGATCGCGACGTCTCACTTCAGAAAGGCAGTCATAATTGACGCAGAGATTGCGTATCATCAGCGTATGGATCATCAATTGCAATCCGGACGACTCCTTCTGGTCGGAAGATGACAGGCTGTCTACGATAAATTGGAAATTAAAAGCAGAGTGGGGGGACTCCCGGTAAAGGTGACAAGAGGTATTAAAAAGGTCGAGGTGACGTATCACCAACTTTTTCTGCAACAAATCGGAGATATTCAGTTGTGCCGTAACCTTTTGAGCCCTCAGCAGGCTGTCCTTTTGTTGATCCAGCAGCACAATATCCTTCAGATCAACGCAATTGAACGACACAAAATGCACATCGCCCACCTGCAACGTCGTCCCGAGCTTCTTACTCAGCATATCAGAAACCTTAGCCGACAATAAGGAGCGCATCGCCGGAAGATTGCAAACAACCACCGGCAGCAGATAGAGGCCCAGCACCAAGGCCACCAAGATACGAACTATGTAGCTAAGACTTTTGATACGTCAGAAGGATTGGAGACTGCAAATTTACGAAATTCCATCAGCTTAAAACCGTCTTTCCCGAAATGATTCACCCCATCCGCAGCCAATCACAACGCAAAAAAACAGTAGAGGCATATCGCATACGCCCTGAAGTGAACGATAAAGCCATACAATTAGCCGGAATATTTGGCCGAACAGGTGTAGGGGCGTATCGCATACGCCCTCCACGGCGGCGAAAACGCATTCATTCGACATTATTAGATACTATTTAAAGGCGAAATACATCTTATTCCCGAACGTGAGGGCGTATGCGATACGCACATACATTTTCCGGCGAAAAACGGACATTAATTTTCGCAATATATACTTTAAAAGAAGCCATTTAATCATCACATGCACAATAAAATAAAACTAACACCTAATAACCAAATCCATCTGCGCCAAAATACAAATCTCAATCCAATGAATAAGTCACCACTTGAACCGGCAAACAATCCAAATTCGTCGCGTCAAAACGCATCCCCGTGCATCCAACGGTTTTCCAATTGATTTCAGACGAATCATACCAACAAATTCTGACTGCCACCATTCATTCAAAGGGTAGTCCTTCATAATCTCTTTCTACCACCATCTCCTCAGACACCTCTCACTACCTATTAAACATAATCGCGATATTATTGAAATCTTCTGCAACAGAAAATACGCTTGAAAAATGGTTTTTACCTTGATTTTTCAACGGAAGAATGAATTTCGCGCTGTTTTCATTGAAAATCGTTAACTTTACAGCGATTAAAACAACTCAAATAAACAGATGCAACATCAAATTTACGTAGCCAACGAACAACGTTATAGCAATGGCATGATATACGCACGCTGCGGACGAAGCGGCATTCAATTACCCAAAATCAGTTTGGGCTTCTGGCATAACTTTGGAGGCATTGATTCTTTTGAACGAAGCCGAGAAATCGTCCGTCATGCTTTTGACCGTGGCATCAACCACTTCGACTTGGCCAACAATTACGGACCACCTTACGGAAGTGCCGAAAAAACGTTTGGGAGACTCATGTTAGAGGACTTTTTACCTTACCGCGACGAATTGTTTATCAGCACCAAGGCAGGATATGATATGTGGCCCGGTCCTTACGGTAATTGGGGCTCAAGAAAATATCTCATGGCCAGTCTTGACCAAAGTCTCAAGCGCATGAATCTGGATTACGTGGACTTGTTCTACATCCATCGCTTTGATCCGTTAACTCCCATTGAAGAAACACTTCAAGCTATGGTAGACATTGT
The DNA here is from genome assembly GCA_945827465.1 of uncultured Prevotellaceae bacterium. Classification (GTDB taxonomy): domain Bacteria; phylum Bacteroidota; class Bacteroidia; order Bacteroidales; family Bacteroidaceae; genus UBA6382. Next base: position 5,063 of record CALZOH010000019.1, on the reverse strand, counting down.
GCGTCAAGGAAAAGCCTTATATCTCGGTATCTCGCGCTGGCCCTTACAGGAAACTGAAAAAGCCATCCGTTATCTTGCAGCAAGGGATACTCCGCTCCTTATCTATCAAGGTCGACTCAACATGCTGGATCACGAGCCCATGGATCATGGTATTCTTGACCTCTGCGAAAAGTGCGGCGTTGGTTTTATCTCTTTCTCGCCCCTGGCACAAGGACTGCTCACCAACCGTTACTTGTCGAACATCCCAAAAGACAGCCGAATGGCCAACAAAAGCAGCCTACCCTCTTCCCTACTGACACCTGATTTGATGCAGAAACTGCGTCAATGGAACAGCGAAGCCACTGCCGAAGGAATCACTTTGGCTCAAAAAGCCCTGCAATGGGTCTTAAAGCAAAAGCTAACTACCTCTGTGATTATAGGAGCAAGCAGTACGGCACAATTGGACGATAATCTCGGTGCGCTAAAACTATTGGCAAACCATCAATAGCCGATGATTCCGAATAAAAAATCATTGATTTGAAGTGAGGGAAAGACCTCTAAGCGTCCAAAAACTTTAAAGAAGATACTTTATGGAGTTGTGGAAGCAGAAGATCTTCTTTCTCGACCGGTAAAGAGATGCTGATTTGGCAAACGGTATCTACCTGGTTCGATAAAACCTTTACGGCATGAGTTTTTAAAAGTTTCATGACCTGGTTTAAGTCCTGGAAACCAAACTGAAAGGTATAATGATGCTCTACCGTGACCGTTTTTCTTTCGGAGATAGCCAACACTTCTTCGGCAGCACCTTTATAGGCCGCAATTAAGCCACTCGTTCCCAATTTAATGCCGCCAAAGTAACGAATGACCACTATCAAGATATTGGTAAGCTGATTGGAGAGCAACACACCCATTATCGGCCGACCGGCAGTGCCTGATGGTTCGCCATTATCCGAGCTCTTTGAGACAGAAGCATCGGGTGAGAGAATATAAGCATAACAAATATGGCGGGCATCGTAATATTTCTTCTTAAAATCCCTTAGCAATACTTCCACGTCCTGTTCTTTGTCAACGGGAATGGCAAACGAGAGGAATGTACTCTTCTTGATCACCAATTTTGCAGAGAACGTTGAAGCAATTGTAGTATATGTATTCACTTTCATACTCCAAAGGTAGCATTTTTCCCGATAATTCAATTGAAAGAACAGATAAATTTATCCGTTCAATACATTATATCTTAAAAGAAATCACTACTTTTGCAGCCACTTAAAATAAACCTACTTTATGATTAAGATTACTTTCCCGGATCAATCCGTCAAAGAGTTTGAATCCGGCATTACAGCTCAAGAGATAGCGGAACGCATCTCCCCAAAATTGGCAAAAGAAGTATTGGCATGCGCTATAAACGGTCAAACAACAGAGTTAAACCGCCCCATCACCACAGATGCCACACTAAAACTCTATAAATGGGAAGACGAAGAAGGTAAAAAAGCTTTCTGGCACACTTCGGCACACTTGTTAGCCGAAGCTTTGCAAGAATTATACCCTGGCATACAGTTCGGAATAGGTCCTGCCATTGAAAATGGATTCTATTACGACGTCATGACACCTGAAGGCGTTGCAATTAAGGAAGGCGACTTTGAAACGATCAATGCCAAGATGGCAGAATTGGTAAAACGTGGAGAACTTCTGGTTAAAAACAATATAAATAAGGATGACGCACTGAAATTTTTCACGGAACGCGGCCAACATCTCAAACTGGAACTTATTCAGGAGTTAGAAGACGGCTCTATCTCGACTTACACACAAGGTGATTACACGGATTTGTGCCGTGGTCCGCACCTGGTTTCCACCTCCCCTATCAAAGCTGTTAAGGTAACAGCCGTTTCGGCAGCTTTCTGGCGGGGTGATGCCAAGCGCGAAACGATGACCCGCGTTTACGGAATCTCTTTTCCCAAGAAAAAACTGCTTGACGAATATCTCGCCATGGTTGAAGAGGCCAAAAAACGCGATCATCGCAAGATTGGAAAGGAAATGGAACTGTTCATGTTCTCTGACCGCGTGGGAAAAGGTCTTCCTATCTGGTTGCCGAAAGGTACCGACCTCCGTTTACGCTTAGAGGCATTCCTGAAAAAGATCCAAACCAAATATGGTTACCAACAAGTCATCACTCCACATATCGGTAGCAAGCAACTTTATGTGACTTCCGGTCATTATGCAAAATATGGCAAGGATTCTTTCCAACCCATTCATACACCGGATGAAGGCGAAGAATACATGCTCAAACCCATGAACTGCCCTCATCACTGTGAAATTTTTGCCCGTAAGCCCCGTTCGTACAAAGATCTGCCTATCCGCATTGCAGAATTTGGCACTGTTTATCGTTACGAACAAAGTGGCGAGCTTCACGGACTGACTCGTGTGCGCAGTTTTACACAAGACGACGCCCATATATTCTGTCGTCCCGAACAAGTGAAGGATGAATTCCTCCGCGTAATGGATATTATTCTGACAGTATTCAAGACTTTCAAGTTTGAAAACTATGATGCCCAGATATCATTGCGTGACCGCAACGATCACAGCAAATATATCGGAACAGAAGAGAATTGGGAGAAAGCCGAATCGGCTATCATTGAAGCATGTCAGGAGAAAGGCATGAAAGCACGCATTGAATATGGCGAAGCAGCCTTCTACGGTCCGAAGTTAGACTTCATGGTAAAAGATGCCATCGGTCGTAGCTGGCAGTTAGGCACCATTCAAGTAGACTATAACCTTCCCGAGCGCTTCCAATTGGAATATGTCGGTGCTGACAACGAGCGCCATCGCCCGGTAATGATTCATCGCGCGCCATTTGGCTCGATGGAACGATTCGTAGCCGTATTGATTGAACACACGGCCGGTCATTTCCCCTTGTGGCTCACTCCTACTCAGGTAGCAATTCTTCCCATCTCCGAAAAATACATCGATTACGCCGAACGTCTGAAAGAACAATTGGCTGAAAACGATATTCGCGCCAAAATAGACGCTCGCAGCGAAAAAATAGGTCGTAAGATTCGCGACAATGAAATGGAACATATCCCCTATTTGCTCGTTGTTGGCGAAAAAGAAGCTGAAAACAATACCGTAGCTGTCCGTAAGCAAGGTGTAGGAGACCAAGGCGTTATGACTTGCGAGGATTTTGTTAAGAAAATCCAAGACGAGGTGCGTCAAATGATAAATAATGATTAACTTTGCACTCGCAAAATTAAAACAGACGCTCTATCTGAATGAAGAATGATTCTTTAAAACAAGATTATAGAATTAATAATCAAATTACTGCACACGAAGTTCGTATTGTCGGAGATGACATCGAATCAAAAGTGCTTCCTACTTCAAAAGCCATTGCAATGGCTGAAAGCAAAGGACTTGATCTCGTTGAAATCTCGGCAAATGCAACTCCACCAGTATGTAAAATCATTGATTATTCCAAATTTCTTTACCAACAGAAGAAACGTCAGAAAGAAATCAAGGCAAAACAGGTTAAGATCAGTGTGAAAGAAATTCGTTTCGGACCACAAACTGATGACCACGATTATGATTTCAAACTCAAACATGCTCGCGAATTTCTTGAAGAAGGTAATAAGGTCAAAGCTTATGTATTTTTCCGTGGACGCAGCATCGTGTTTAAAGATCAAGGAGAAGTGCTCCTACTCCGCTTTGCCAACGACTTAGAGGAAGTTGGAAAGGTTGAACAAATGCCGGAACTCTTGGGAAAACGAATGACGATGTTCATCGCGCCCAAGAAGATGCCTTCCAAGAAGGCGGTAGCCAAAACAAACGTCATAGAAGGACCTAAAAAGAACCAGAGTGGCATGGCACCTAAGGCAAATGTCAAGAAAGAATACCAAGGACCGAGAGTTGAAGGCGAAGATTAATCTTAACAACATCAATTAGCAGAATATGCGCGTAGTGTAAATGGTTTCACGCTGCCGCTATTATATATCAACTTTTAATCAATTTATAAAATGCCAAAAGTAAAGACAAATTCCGGCGCAAAGAAAAGATTTTCGCTCACCGGAACAGGAAAAGTAAAAAGAAATCATGCTTACCACAGTCACATCTTGACCAAGAAGACTAAAAAGCAAAAGAGAAACTTGAATCACGTAACGTTGGTTGACAAGACTAACCTTCGTCAAGTAAAAGAGTTAATGAATCTCCGCTAAACAAAATCATTACAAACAAATTTTTAAACCGAATGTTTAGCCATCAAAGAGCGTAGAACATCGTTACGACGCTGACATTCATAAAAAATTTCAATTATGCCAAGATCAGTAAATCACGTTGCTTCAAGAGCAAAAAGAAAGAAGATTTTAAAATTAACCCGTGGATATTTCGGTGCACGTAAAAACGTCTGGACTGTAGCCAAAAATACTTGGGAAAAAGGTTTAACTTATGCATTCCGTGACCGTAGAAACAAGAAACGTACATTCCGCGCTCTGTGGATACAGAGAATTAATGCTGCAGCACGCTTGGAAGGTATGTCTTATTCCCAGTTGATCGGAGCACTTCACAAGGCTGACATCCAAATCAACCGCAAAACCCTTGCAGATTTGGCCATCAACAATCCGGAAGCTTTCAAAGCAGTCGTAAATAAGGCTAAGTAAAGATAAGTACATACTGTTAGTTACTAGTTCATAATTTAACTAAGGTCAAGAAATGCATATTTCTTGACCTGTTTTTATATTGTTATTCAGCCAACCTTCAATGCGAATGGAAAAAGCTATGAATCATGCGCATTGAACGATTCCTAATTCAAGAAAATCGCTGCAATACGATAATAAGATGTTATGCAAGAAGAAACCGACCCTATTCCTTGACCAGTTAGACTATTATAGTTCTGAATCATGGCTTTCTTCTTTCTGTTTACGCAGATCATCCAAGATGAATCCTTCATATGAAAAGTATTTAGCACCTTGATAAGCACCCGAAGTATTTCGTTTGTCTTCCGGCATAAATATTCCAACAAAAGGAGAGAGTTTATATATACGCCCATCGGTAGTGTAAGTTGAACTGTGTCAAGACCATTTCCTTTATTATATTAACCTCAG
>CALZOH010000018.1 GCA_945827465.1 uncultured Prevotellaceae bacterium | reverse complement strand
TAAAGCAAAGTAGAAAATAAACAAATAATCTGTGAAGTAATTTTAGTCATAGTCAGCTACTTTTGACTCACCCTCTTTTTGCTTACTTCAACGTCGTGGTGTATTCAAGTTTGACATCTCCGCCTATAGATACGGGGCCAACATCGATATCTTCCAACCGTAAATAGTAATAGCGACTTTCTAATTCAAAATGATATTGCCAATAATGTGGAACGTTGATAGATGTGATGCGTTGCATTGTATTATCCCATACGCCTTCTCCGGTGTAGGTGACGTCATACTCAAAATGATCATCTACCTTTCTGCGCCTTATGAAATATTTGCAAGCAATCTGGTGCTTGAAAGAACCGCTAAGTGTCCTAAAATAGAAGGCGTTAATGTCCCTGTTGTTCCATTTGTCGCACCATTGTTGCGGGTTTTGGACGAAGTATTTATAGTCGGTATTGATGATGAACGTACCTGATGCGGTGTCGCCTTTCAGTTTGCCGACTATGTCATCGCCAATGGTGAAGTTACCGGTGGAGTCCGCGGTGATGAAATCATGTCGATTGAAGAAACGCTCCAGCTCGGTACAAAAGCGTACTTTATTATCATAAAGAAGGCTTGCCCTCTCATCCGCATACATATCTTCATTAAATAATCTATCTGTGTAAGAAGTCTCATAGCGGCGAGTAGCAGGATCGTAGAATTCTAAATAACCCGGTGTAATGATTTGAACGGATTCGGGCGTGTATTCCAGTTTGAGGTTGTCCAGATGTTTCGTGTCGGCTTTGACGCCTTGTTTTCCTGGGTCAATATTGATTACGGTTTCCTTTGAAACACCGTCCAGCTTGAAGTTGAAGATTTTCTCAGGTTGGCCATTTTCATCAAACAGCGTTATTTTGAACGGCACCATGTTTTTCACAAGTGCATAAGTGGTGAACCATCCTAATTTGGCGTTTCCTTCTTCATCGATATAGGTGACCCATTCCTCCGGGTCGCTTACATCAGGAATAGTGGCAAAGCCAATCTTGCGTCCTGCAAACTTGGAGGGCTTGCCTTCCTCGACAGAGGAATCGGAAATCACAAACCTCACTTTATTCCTCATCATTTTTCCCAATCTTTTCACTTTGGAAGCGGCGCGTTCATGCGCCTGCACGATTTGTTTTTCGCGTAGATTTTGGAATACACTGGTGAGTTGACCAGACATCAGCTCTGCAAAATATTCGTCGGAGATTTTCTGCCTGAGTTCTGGAGAGTCAGAGGGAGGAAATAATGTCAACATGCCATTCTTTTCTGATTCCGTAAAAGCATACCCCTGCACATCTTCATCTTCCCAAAACTGGTCACAGTACCTCCGCACGGACTGCTCTATATATGCCATCAGACGTTCTTCGGTCATGTCTTTCTTCAAAAAGACTGGATAGAAATAATCGTACCAGTCCTTGATGGTGCGGATATGGCAGTGTTTTTTAAAATTGCCATCCTTATCTTTACTAAATTTTGATTGCGCCCCTATCACATCAAGAGATTCCTTACTATAATAATACCGATAGGCGAAACGGAAATAATCTTCTTTGGATTGTTGCACAGTCGTGCCGAATTTCTCGAGCGCCACACCGATGAATGCCGCGAGACTCATAGACGCCGCCATGACAGGCGTACCAATCCACGAAGCAGCTGCTCCGACCGTTTTAGCCATCAGCAACTTGAGGGTGTTAGAAGCCACACCTATATTGTCGCCTTGCAGGTCGGCGCGCACGACATCGAGAATGGTGAGAGCTGTTCCTAGCTCACCCACGATGCTCACAGCATTGTCTATCACTCCAGGCTTGAAATCGAACAGAGGTTCGGTGACGGCAACGGCTCCTTGATAGAAACCGTCAAGGCCGAGCGACTGCCACAGTCCCATCTCGTTCTTGAATTCCAATGCCTCCACCACTTCCGGCTGGTTAGACCCCAATAACGTAAATAGTTTTTTCACACCTTCATCAAAGGTGTATATGTTTGGCATCTCGTACACATCTTCAAAGTATTCCTGTCTCGTATTCTCGTCGTAAAAATATACAAGTGAGAAGAACGAGAGGTGGTCAGTAAGGATGGTTCCCGTGCCTGTCTCAGAGTCGTACTCCACATAGACGGGTTCCCATTCACCTGTCTGCTCATTGAAATAGGACGCACCTACGGTTTGTCCTGCCGGTACCTGGAGAGGAATGGTGATTTTTGCCACACCACTCAATTCGTGTACCTCGTTGCCATTCTCATCAAGCATGCTGATGTCAATACCCACACCGCCTGTCACGCCTTCCGACGGACGAGGAGTAAGGAGGGAGTTGCGCACGCATACCTGTGCTGTCTCGTCAATAGTGGTCGGGCTGAACGTGATGGAACATTTCTGCGCATTGACGGTGAGGTTGGAGTCATTGAGTTCAAACACCTCTGCATTTTCGTAGACGAAGCCCGGCTTGAATATGATGCTGTCGATGGCGGCAGCCTTGACGGTGATGTCATCGCGTCCGTTCAGACTCATTGTCACCATTGCTTCGCCGTTCTCGTTCTCGCTCATGCTGATGGTATTCACCTTACCTGTTTCAATGGTCGTTTTCAGCGTGTCGCCATATACCACCATCTGGTAATTGAGGTCCTGCGGAGGCAGCGGCCCATACTGACTCTCATAGTCTTCAATAGGATATATATTATCTTTAAATTTGTGCCATCCGGGTGCTTCGGCATAGAGTTCCTCCGTGCCAGGTGGCACCCGTAGTTTAGACGGATTATCCTCTGGGAACATCGCGTCGCTGAACGTGTCATCCGAAACAACCGGAGGAACAGGTAGCGGACATGTCACAGAAGTGGAAATCGGACAATCTTTGAACGCGCCCTCCATATCCACAATAGTTTGCGGAATGTCAGCATTGTATCGAATAGATCGGGGTTCCATCTTAATGACTGTCTCCGGCCATTTATTGGGTCTATAGAGGGCTATGATGACAGATGTCCTGTTTTTGTTGTAAATAATAGGATATATGTAAGTATCATCTTCAAAATACGGATTCAGCGTGTCCACATAAACTAAGGGCATATAATAATCTCCGCGATACAAACCGTCAAGGGCTGATGGTGCAATCTCGCGCACTTTGGGTCCTATTTCGAATCTATTAGACCAACTGCCTCCGTACGTGGCGGAGTCGCCAAGGACTTCCAGATTCTCGAAATACGTTCCCCAGGGCAGCGTTGTACCATAGAAGGCTTTCTTGCCAATCCTGACGATGCTCTTCTCCCAGTCGCCTCTATTTGGCTTGGTTTGGGCAAAGGCTCTTTCTTCCAATTCCACCCGCTTGCTCTTGCAGACTATTTCCGTCAACGGACAAGCATAGAAAGCATCCCTGCCTATGGACCTGACATTCTCACCAATGGTCAGGTGTTTGATACTCGTGACTCTGAATGCCTCTTCGGGCACCACTTCCATCTTGTCGCTCAGCACCAAGGAGTCAATAGAACTGTATATGAACGTATTTGGGTCGATGGTCTTGATATTGTTTCCCATAACGACCTTTTCAAAAGACCCACCCATATAGAACGCTAAACGAACGATGTGGGTTACGGCGTATTCTTTACCCGTCTCCTCGTCAGTCACGTAGTCTGGGATAGTCAATACTTTGTGCTTCGCATCATATCCACCTTCCTTATAACGCAGAATCTCTGCAGTTCCGTTAGCCTTCAAACCATACTCGATGCCGTTGATCTCTTTTCTCACTGCATCATACGGACGGACATTCTTCCACACATCTACCTTGTGCCCATAATATTTCACTGACGTCAAGCGGTAGTAACCATCCGAATTACCGCCCCATCCGAAGTTGAAATGGAAAAAGTTATTCTTGGTATAACCATCACACACCATGGCATGACCGTCGCCATCTTCTTCGGGATGACCGGCATAAAGCACGGGACGACTATTATCCAACTCTTCTGTCAGCGTCGCCATCACATCGGACGCAGTATTGCCATATGCGTGCTCTATGCCAGGCTCATAACCGAAATTTTCTATCAGGGCATAAGGTTGCCACGGTGTCGGACTGCCGTTTGGCTGACCATATTTCGTTCCCATCGCCTTGCCAAGATCCGCCATCAGTTGCGCGACAGCGTTGATTTGCTCCCACGAAGCCCCCGGTCCGTATTCGTCCAACATGTTATCCCAGTCGTAGGTATGTACAGGAAAATCCTCGTAAACCTCCTCGCCTGCTGACGTGTGATCGACGAGTATCTGCCCTTTACTTTGCTTAGGCCATTTCCAATAATTCATCACCTGAGCCACCGCCGTAGGCACACAGCCCGTGTAATGCTGATTTTCAATCAAATTGTTGTACGGACTCGTCTGGTTCCATTTTGTTTTGAGCAAAGGACCTACGACAATGTCGCCGAAGTGAGATGAATAAATGTCATTGGCACTACTTGCTCTCACAGGGCTCCGCATGGACTTGTATGCCGCCATTGCAGGGTTCTTGCGGAGGCTGTCAATGCCATGGGAGTAGTTGTTGAGCAAATCAAGAAACTGCACCGGTGCATCTGCATAATTGAATGAACCGTGGTCGCAATAACCGAGAACTTCGCTGTCTGCACCGTCTTCACCGGAAACGATGACAAAGCCCTGGTCATTGCCCAGATTGATGACATAGACGTTGTCCTTGCCTGCCGACACGCGTGACTTCATGCTATGTGCCAACGTGGGAGCGGACTGCGCTGTCGGCGCACGGTAAGCGCGTGCCTTGGCGACTGTCTCGCTCTTGGCGAACTGGCTGGCAATCTGTAGGGCCTGCTCTGCGCTGATATCATCGGCATGTGCACTACCTGTCATCATCAGGGCGATGACGACTATTGATAATATCTTCTTCATGGCTTACGGAATTTAAATGAAAATTGTTTGGTCTTCACGATATACACACCTCTGCTCAGGCGATCTGTGGATATGGTGACACTGCCGCTGCTGTCAAGACGAAACTGTCCGGCAGCAACACCGTTGAGCCGATAGAGGTTAACGGTAGCACCGGCTTCGCCACCGCTGATGACAAGGGTACCGTCGCGGAAAGCGAACTGCACGTCTTCCGACCGAGAGACCTCAACATCCTTTATCCCGTCGGGCACTTCGGCCACATCGAAGTATATCTTCAACAGCCTGTTGATGGGGTACTGCACCGAAGTCTTGTTGGTAGTCATCATCAACTCGCCGGCTGAATACGTAACCACGGGTTTTTCCGTGAAGGCAAACCTCGCCACTGTCCCGTCCTTTTGACAGACAACAATGGCATTCTGTGCCCATGCTCCCGAAGCCGTCAGCCAAAGGAGTAATAGGGTGAATAGTTTTCTTGTTTTCATTGTCTCAGTATTGTTTTATTTTTCTGAATTTGAATCAAAGTTAAGGATGTCGGTCCGATTTTTTCTTGCCATGTTAACAAATACGTATTCTCATATTAGCAAATTGTACTCTCATATTAGCAATGTTCATATCCACAGACTTTTATGAAGTAGTGAAATCAATAGTTTTACATAACTTTGCATTCACAAACTTGAACAATAAGAATATATAATGGCTACACTTATATTCTCTTCTCTCCCTATGTTTGCCTGCGGTTTTTGGACTGTTATGATTGCATGCAACCTGTACATTGATGGCCGTAATAGAGGACGCATGATGCTTATGCTTTTTATGGCGATGGCAACATTGCTTTATGCCGGTCACTGCGTTTTCCTTAATCGCTTCTACAGCGACATGCCTCTGTTTGACAGTCTTTACTCGTTTGCCAACCTTGCCGTGTATCCCATGTTCTATATTTATATTGTCAGTATGACATCACCGGAGAGCCAGCTGCGCCGTACATGGTGGTATCTCATCCCGTCTGCCGTGATAGGCGCAATGGTTTCAACAATATATATCATGATGTCGTCTCACGACCTTGAAACATTTGTGCGCATCGTTTCTTACAATGAGGATTTTGGGAGCGGCACAGGACTCTGTCAGGTAATGGGCTACGTCAGACTGGCGGCTAAAATCATCTTTACCATTGAGGTGGTAATGGTTCTTGTCGCAGGGTCGCATAAGATTTCTTCCTACAACAAATCGATTAAAGCATATTATGCCGATACCGAAGGAAAGGAACTGACCATTTTTCAGTGGTTCATGTATCTGTTTACCATTTGTTCCTTCGTTTCCATCATTTTCAATTTCCTTGGTCGATATCGCTTCGGTGATTCTGTCTGGATGATGGCTATCCCGTCAATCATCTTCTCTCTGCTGCTGTTCGGTCTGGGCTTCATCGGTTTTAGACACTTATTCACCATCGAAAACTTTGAACAGGAAGAAACCGCAGAAGCCTCTATGTCGGAGAGTGCCCCCATTTGCGAATCAGAGAAAACACTCATCCAGCGTATAGAAGAGGTTGTAACGGAGCAGAAACTCTATCTGCGCCATAACCTTAAAGTTTCGGATGTGGCGGCAGAGCTCTGTACCAATCGCCTATACGTCTCAACTGCCATCAACGATCAGATGGGCGTTTCTTTTTCCGATTACATCAACAGAAAGCGAATAGACTATGCTATCCACTTGATGCGCACACATCCTCAGAAGACAATTTATGAGATTGCTGATCTCTCAGGCTTCTCCTCTGACAAATCGTTCTATCGAAACTTCAAGAATATTACAGGCAAATCGCCTAAGGAATTACATGGAATCGATGTGCCGTGTGAGTAGCATTTAAATATTATTGCTGTCCGGTAAAACTTTGTAGACGATTAAAAATTAGGGCTGAGAACCTCGCTTGGTATTCAGCCCTTGTTGTTGCTTTTTGTTTGACTAAGAATACCGGTAACGATGAACAAAAGTACATATTTAAGCAGACAGCAATATTTATTTAGAGGTGCAAGGTCATATGTCCGAAATAACCATGCGGTTTTGTAGTAGGAACAATGCGGCTTTGAATGGTTGCATCACTGTTTTGCGTCATGTACAAAAGGCCTTTGAAGTTACTTCAAGGGGTTTTGCACGATGAACAAATGGTTCTTGAACGTTTGCATAGCGGTTTTGCACAGGCAACAAAAGGGCTTTGAATGTTGCATAGCGGTTTTGCATCATGAACAATTTAGCCATGAAGTTATTTTAAGGTGGTTTTGCATCGTGTAATCATCTAAATAAAGACTCATCCAAAGTTTTACCGGACACTAATATTTAAATATCATACCGATAACGGAATTGAATATTATGATTTCGGCACCTATTCGTTAGAAAGTTGCGCTTATTCCGACTTTTCCACCCACGTGCCGTGGCTGTGGAGATAGTTAAAGCCTATCTCAATAGCGATTTTGAAGGTGGATGTCACTAACGCCGCATCGAAAAAATCCGCTTGTAAGAAGATTGATAATTATTTGTCTATCATAAGAGGGCGTGTCGGCTATTTTTTGACACACCCTCCTGTTTTCGTCACTTTTTTGGGATAAAGATTTTTCTTTCCGATTATCAGTAGGTTAGCGTTTTGAGTTTTGGTGATTTGGGTAACGCGGCGTAAATTTGTGGCATGTTTGTCAACTGTTCTAAGAATAAGTCAGGTACCACAAGTGTGCGTATTCTCCAAAAACAAGGACGCAATAATGTTCTGGTTAAGTCTTTTGGAGCTTCGCGAGACCCAAAGGAAATAGCACGCATGGTTCAGCAAGCCAGAGAGTACATCATGCGTAGGACGGGCACATACTACAATCTGTTCAATCCGCCTCCGGCGCCTACCATAGATGACTTTGTGGGAGAACTTTCGAACAGTCAGATTTCTGTTGATGGACCAGAGGCCGTGTTTGGAAAACTATTTGATTACGTTGGATATGGAGTCATTGGCGGGTTGTTTCGTCCGCTGGTTTTAAGCCGTTTGGTGGCTCCCGGCAGCAAACTGAAGACTGTGGATTATCTTTGGAGATACAGCGGAGTCTCGCATGACGTGAATAAGATATATCGTTATCTTGACAAGCTTTGTGATCGGAATCCGGGAAAGACTGACATCAAGGACCGTATTGAACAGATAACTTATGTCCATAGTGCAGGAGTGATGGGAGGGTGTATCGATGTCGTATTCTACGACATCACCACTCTGTACTTTGAAGCGGCCGACGAGGATGATCTCAGGCGCACCGGGTATTCCAAGGACTGAAAGTTTGACTGTCCGCAGGTGCTTCTGGGATTGCTTGTCACACGGGAAGGATATCCGATAAGCTACGAAATATTCGAGGGCGACCTGTCGGAGAAAAAGATCTTCATACCCTTGCTGAAACGTGCGCAGGCAAGGTTCGGTTTTCCAAGTCCCATCATTATTGCTGATGCCGGATTGCTCTCAAGAAAGAATATCGATGCACTCGTGGAAGACGGATACGAGTATATACTTGGTGCACGTATCAAGAATGAGAATACTGCCGTCAAGCAGCGCATTCTTGCCTTGAACCTTCGAGAGGGACAAGTGGCATCTGTTCGCACCGACGATGACCTTCGCATCGTTGTGTCATACACCGAGAAGCGCAGGAAGAAAGACGCTTTCAATCGCTCCAGAGGGCTGCAACGACTTCAAGCAAAAGTCGCATCAGGAAAGGTAAGTAAGAAGCACATCAACAATCGGGGCTACAATAAATACCTCCGGCTTCAAGGCGAAGCTACCATAAGTATCGATCTTGAGGCTTTTGAACAAGATGCAGTCTGGGATGGTCTCAAAGGATATGTGACCAATACCAAGTTGGCCGATGAAGAAGTGATTGCCAACTACCATAATTTGTGGTTTATTGAGCGTGCTTTCCGGATGAACAAGACGGATCTTCAGATCCGCCCGATGTACCACCGCTTGCGCAACCGGATTGAGGGGCATATCTGCATCTGCTTCTGCGCTTATGTTCTGCAGTTGGAAATGGAACGCTTGCTAAGGACTGCTCACTCAGACATCACTCTGGAAAGAGCACGTGAACTTGTCAAAACCATGTACGCCCTGAACTATACTAAGCCCGGTCAAACGCAACCAACCAAGGTGATGCTTGGTATGGATGATGAGCAAGCAGAGCTATACCGACTAGTCGAAGATTGGGTCAAAAGCAATTTGGGTAACGCATGACGAAAACAGGAGGAGCAGACGGCTTTCATCGACTCCACCGTACAAGAGAAGAACGTGACATTCCCCACAGACTCCAAACTGCTGAATAAGATTACCGACTATTGCCATAAGGTTGCCAAGACGGAGGAACTCAAGGTGCGACAGAGTTATGTCCGGGAGGTAAAGGAGTTGAAACTAACGCAGTGTTTCCGTGGAAAGTCCCACAGCAGGAAGAAGGTGGCAAAGGCGGATCGCAGGATGCGCACCATTGCCGGAAGACTGGTAAGGGAGTTGCTCCGCGAGTTGCCCTCAGACAGCAAATACCGCGAACATTTTGAACTTTGCTTGAAATTCGTGAACGGTGAACATCTATAAGCATTGACTCAAATTTGTAGTTGAGTTAATGCTTACACTGAACCGAATGTGTTGTTGAGGGTTCATAAATTAAGGCGCAACGTGCATGTTATTGCATCGTTGCGCCTATATGTTATGCTTCAGATAAGTAGAAGGAGATTAAATGCTCCAATCTTCCTTAGTCTTGCGCACGTAGCTTTGATAACGTTTCTTGGCTGCCTTTTCAGTCTCGTCAAAGAGTTCCTGTGCTTGTTCTGGCAGTGCTTTCTTCAAAGAAAGGAAGCGAACTTCACCATTGAGATAATCTTGGAATTTGCTCCAATCAGGTTCTTTTGAGTCGAGTGAGAACGGATTCTTTCCTTCATCAGCCAATGTAGGATTATAACGCCAGAGATGCCAGTAACCGCATTCAACAGCTTTTGCCTCTTCGGCCTGGCTCTTACCCATACCACCTTTAGCTTTCAAACCGTGGTTGATACACGGAGCGTAAGCAATGACGAGAGAGGGTCCAGGATAAGCTTCTGCTTCGCGAATTGCCTTAAGGCATTGAGCTTGGTCAGCACCCATAGCCACTTGGGCTACGTAAACATATCCGTAGGTAGCTTGCATTAAACCAAGGTCTTTCTTGGTTACGCGTTTTCCGCTGGCTGCAAACTGTGCAATTGCACCGATAGGAGTTGCCTTTGATGCCTGACCACCGGTATTGGAATATACTTCGGTGTCGAGTACCAAAATGTTTACGTCTTCACCGCTGGCCAAAACGTGGTCGAGACCGCCGTAACCGATGTCATAAGATGCACCGTCGCCACCAATAATCCACTGACTGCGTTTAACGAGATAATGGCTGAGTTCGCACAATTCTTTAGCGAGTTCGTGACCCTGAGCGGCACCAGCCTCAAGCATCGGCTTCATTTTGGCTGCTACTTCTTTGGTGATGTCGGCATCGTTCTGGTTGTCAATCCAACGTTGAGCGAGTTCCTTCATTTCTGCGCAAGAGCAGTCACAAAGAATCACCTTCTTCAATAGTTCGGTAACGCGTGCACGCATCTTTTTATTGGCCATTACCATACCTAAACCAAACTCGCAGAAGTCTTCGAAGAGAGAGTTTGCCCAAGCAGGACCTTGTCCCTTGGCATTGGTTGTGTAAGGAGTAGAGGGAATAGAGCCGGAATAGATAGAAGAGCAACCAGTTGCATTGGCTACCATTTGACGGTCACCATAAAGCTGACTGATAAGTTTAACGTAAGGAGTTTCACCGCAACCCGAGCAAGCACCGCTGAATTCAAATAACGGTTGTGCAAACTGAGAGTTTTTGGGATTCATCTTGATGTCAACTTTATCTTGCTTAGAGGTGACATTCTTAACGCAATAGTTCCAATTGTCTGCCTCATCGAGTTCTTGTTCTAAGGGAACCATTACAAGAGCCTTGTTACCCTTCATACCCGGGCAAACGTCGGCACAGTTGCCGCAACCCAAGCAGTCCATTACATCTACTTGCATGCGGAAGTGCATACCCTTAAGGGCTGCTGGAGCTTTCATTTCAAGGGTGGTACCATTGATTCCCTTTACCTCCTCATCGTCAAGAACGAACGGACGAATGGCAGCGTGAGGACAAACGAAGGCACACTTGTTACACTGGATACAGTTTTCAGAATTCCATGTAGGAACGAAGGTGGCTACGCCACGTTTTTCGTAGGCAGCAGTTCCTTGTTCCCAAGTACCGTCTTCATAGCCCTTGTATGCTGAAACGGGTAGCAAGTCACCGTTCTGAGCGTTGATGGGGCGAACAAGATCGGAAATGAATGCGGGCTCGTCGCGCACTACTTTCTCATCCTCGGGGAGAGAAGCCCATGCCGGATCAACGGCAAGAGTCTTGTATTCAACGCCACGATCAACGGCTTGGTAGTTCTTGTCAACAACATCCTGACCCTTCTTTCCGTAGCTCTTAACGATGAACTTCTTCATCTGTTCAACGGCGAGTTCTACCGGAATGACTTCAGTGATGCGGAAGAATGCGGACTGCAGAATGGTGTTGGTGCGGTTGCCCAAACCAATCTCTTGTGCAATCTTGGTAGCGTTAATATAATAAACGGTGATGTTGTGCTCTGCAAAATACTTCTTAACGTGGTTGGGCAGATTTTTAGCTAATTCTTCACCTTCCCAAATCGTATTCAGCAAGAAAGTTCCACCATCGCGCAAGCCACGCAATACATCATACATATGGAGATATGCCTGAACATGGCATGCTACAAAGTTCGGGGTCTTGATCTGATAAGTAGAGCGGATAGGCGTATCACCAAAACGCAGGTGAGAGCAGGTGAAACCACCCGACTTTTTGGAGTCGTAGCTGAAGTAAGCCTGACAATATTTATTGGTGTTGTCACCGATAATCTTTACGGAGTTCTTGTTAGCACCTACTGTACCGTCGGCACCCAGACCAAAGAACTTGGCTTCAAAAATACCTTTGCCACCCAAAGCCATTTCCTTCTGGAGGGGCAGTGACTCAAAGGTAACATCATCAACAATACCTACAGAGAAGTGATTCTTAGGTTCAGGCAACGCCAGATTTTCAAATACGGATACAATCATTGTTGGAGTGGTGTCGCATGAACCCAAACCATAGCGTCCACCAACGATCAGAGGACGTTCTGTTGCATCGTAGAAAGCTTCTTTTACGTCAAGATACAAAGGTTCTCCATTGGCACCCGGTTCCTTGGTACGGTCGAGTACTGCAATCTTTTTGCAAGTTTTGGGAACTGCAGCCAATAAGTGTTTAACAGAGAATGGACGATAGAGGTGAACACTGATCATACCGACTTTTTCGCCTTTGCTAATCATATAATCGATAGCTTCGCGAGCAGCTTCGGTAACAGAGCCCATACAGATGATGATGCGGTCAGCATCTTCTGCTCCATAGTAAGAGAAGAGTTTGTATTCACGACCAGTGATTGCCGAAATCTTCTCCATATATTTTTCAACGATGGCAGGAACAGCCTCATAATAGGTGTTGCAACTTTCACGATGAGCGAAGAATGTTTCAGGGTTTTCTGCCATACCGCGAGCTACCGGACGTTCGGGAGTTAATGCGCGGTTGCGGAATTCTGCTACTTTGTCCATCGGAACAATCGGACGCAGGTCTTCCTGATCCATTGCTTCAATTTTCTGGTATTCGTGAGAGGTGCGGAATCCGTCGAAGAAGTTGATAAAGGGAACACGGCTTTCCAAAGTAGCCAAGTGAGCTACAGCAGAGAGATCCATTACTTCTTGAACGGAGCCTTCGCACAACATAGCAAAGCCGGTTTGGCGGCAGGCCATTACGTCGCTGTGATCACCAAAGATACACAGAGAATGTGATGCCAATGTACGTGCCGAAACGTGGAAAACGCTGGGCAGTAATTCGCCTGCAATTTTGTACATATTAGGAATCATCAGCAACAGACCTTGTGATGCTGTAAAGGTTGTTGTTAATGCTCCGGCCTGCAAAGAACCATGAACGGCACCTGCAGCACCGCCTTCACTTTGCATCTCCTGAACTGATACGGTGTCGCCGAATAAGTTCTTGCGGCCTTGTGCTGCCCACTCGTCAACATGTTCAGCCATAGGAGAACTTGGAGTGATAGGATAGATGGCAGCCACTTCGGAGAACATATAAGCTATATGCGCTGCGGCCTGGTTACCATCACAAGTAATAAACTTTTTTTCTTTAGTCATATACGTATAGTAGTTATAAAAAGTTGAAATCCGTATTGTTGATTATTAGTATAGGAATCCGAACATCCAAATTGGAATGTCATTGTCACGTCCAACCTCGGCATTGTATCGTGCGTAATAGATGCCGTTTTCCTTGCGCTTCTTCTTATTTTTGTCGCATACACAGATTTGTTTGTCCCCATCCACGATGAACATACCCGGCTTTTTGCTGACGCCTACTGTGTGATGACGCCAAATGCTGTTGATAAAGAAGGTTTCCATCACTTCTTGGTCGGTGGGTATGCCGCTCAAAATGGAATAAAGTAAGTTGGTGTTGTGGAGTAAAACGCGGGCGGGTTTCTTGGGCGAAAGTCCGTCGGTGCGATAGATCTGATGGATGAGACGAGCTTCTTCCAAGTTCTTCATGTAATTCATGACGGTGGCGCGTGAGGTGCCGATTTCTTCAGCTAAGTTACTTACGTTGGGAGTTCCTCCTTCACCAAAAGCCAGCAGATATAACAACTTCTTGAGACGAGGTAAGTATTTTACGTCAATCTGTTTGATGAAGAGAATATCGACTTCCAACATCATGTTGATGGATTTAAGCAGATTCTCGGTGAAGTTGTGATTCTCGATATAGAAGGGGTAGTAACCGTGGTGCAAATAGTTTTGCAAATAGTTCCACGGGCGAACCTTTATCAGGATATTCTTTTGAGTCAATTCTGTGCGATAAAGAATGTCTTCCAAAGAAATGCGTGGCAAATTGGCCTGAGTTTGCAGGTTGATGTATTCACGGAAAGAAAATCCGTGAAGAACGTAGCAATGACTGATTTGTGT
The DNA here is from genome assembly GCA_945827465.1 of uncultured Prevotellaceae bacterium. GTDB lineage: Bacteria > Bacteroidota > Bacteroidia > Bacteroidales > Bacteroidaceae > UBA6382. The sequence continues at coordinate 8,492 of CALZOH010000018.1, read as the reverse complement.
CAGTTCGTGTTCTTCCACATCAGGCCGTTCTACCGTTGTTGTAGCATAAATAATGTGCAATTGTGGGAAGCGGTGATAACACTCGCAGAGTTCATCCTGCCAGCCATTCTGTTTAAATACTTGATCGATGATGAGAACACGACCACCTCGTTTAACGAATTCTTCGGCAAAGTCTACGATTCCTCTTCCCTGAAAATAGAAACTGTTCATGTTGATATACAAACAGCGTCCTAAATTTACATTGAAGTTCTTCTTGGCATATTGCAAGAGAAAGGTGGTCTTGCCAACGCCTCTCGGACCTTTGATGCCAATCATTCGATGCCCCCAATCGATTTCATTCATCAATGGGCGGGTCATGGTACAGTCGGTATGCTCTATCAGATAAGCATGTCTTTGAAAGAAGTTCTCCATACGCTCTTATTTTGGATTGCAAAAGTACAAAAAAATCATTGGTTTTTGTTATTTTGAAATGGCAAAAGTTTGTCTTTCTGATGTATCTTTGCACTATGAAAGCGTATTTTTTTAATTATTCTCACGATTTGTGTATGGCAAATCATAGTCGCTTTTATCTTCCGCCTCGTCAAGTCCTTGAAATGGAGGGATGTTTGATGCCATTGGCAGCATGGGTGGCTTCTCCCGGTGATTGGGTGGTTACGTTGCAAAACAGTCAGGATTTCCATGATGTTTGTCAAGGTTTTTATCGAGAGAAGTGTCCTGGTGTGCAGTTTTGTAGTATCCAGGAGTGCCCGTCAAATGTCGAGTGGGTTCCATGGGGTATTGATGCCTTGTTATGGGAGCGGTTGCGCAAGGTAGGAATGGAGTCGGTTTTTACGTGGAAAATGGTTGAGGATGTGCGTCGCTTATCATCGCGTCAAATCGCAGCCCAAGTGCTTAGACATTTGAAGCAGGCATGTGGCGAATATAAGCTTTGCGGAGATAGTTTTGCCATTACTGATGAGCAGGAACTTCGGGATTTGCTGGAGTCGTTGCCCCAATCTTTGGTGAAGGCTCCTTGGTCGGGTAGTGGTAGAGGACTGCGTTTTTGCTATGGACGTTATGAACCGCCGCTTTCTGGATGGTGCCGGCACGTTCTTGAAGAACAAGGTTGTATAATGGTAGAACCTTTGTTGAATAAACTGGAGGATTTTGCCGCCGAATTTCGTGCTTTGCCCGATGGCCGGGTTTGCTTTGAAGGTATTTCGTTTTTTCAGACTACGTCGCGTTGTACTTATATCGGTAATAAGGTGGCGACTCAGATGTTGCTGAGGCATGATTTATTTGGTGAAAGGTATCCTGAGGCTTATTTTGATGCGCTTATTGCTCAATTGGAAAGGATATTGTCTGAAACTTTAGCTAATCGTTATGTAGGTCCTTTGGGCGTTGATATGATGTTGTGTCGTGAGGGTGGTGAGATACGTCTCCATCCCTGTGTGGAAATTAATTTACGCATGACAATGGGTTGGTTGGCTCTTCATTTACCGCGTTTGTTGGCATCTGACGTTACTGCTGTTTTCCAGATGCGTTATGAACATACAGCAGATGCTATGCGTAAGTACATGAATCATTTGCCGTCTCCACTGTTCGATGAAGAAGGGCGGCTGATGAAAGGGGCCTTGCCGCTTGTACCTTGTTTGGGCGATACGCGTTATTCGGCTTGGTTGGCAGTGACTCCTGCAGAGGATTTGGGGTGAATGAATATGCTACCTTTCGGTCTGTTGAGTGACTTCGGCCGCTGTGTTTTTTGTAATTTTGCACCTGTTTTGAAATTCAACAAATCTCGTCATGCTGAAATCGTTGCTTGCTGCCAGTAAATGGTTGGCTAATTATACTTCTGCCTTTATCATAGGCATTGCTATCTTGACATTTTTTCTTCCGAATCTGTTCCATTGGGTCAGTGGTCATACTCAGACAGCCATTTTAGGCCTGATTATGCTTACGATGGGCTTGACACTGACTACTGACGATTTTAAGATTTTAGCTCGCCGACCGTTGGATATTTTCATCGGTGCTTGTGCTCAATTTATCATCATGCCCTGCGTGGCTTATTTGTTAGTGAAAGTATTCCATTTGGAGCCGGCATTGGCTATAGGTATCCTTTTAGTCGGATGCTGTCCCGGAGGAGTATCGAGCAACATCATGTCTTTTTTGTGTCATGGTGATGTGGCTTTTTCGGTGGGAATGACTTGTGCTTCCACCATTTTGGCTCCGGTGATGACTCCATTGCTGATGCAGTTGACCGCCGGGCAAATTGTTGAGATCGATACGGTTGGTATGTTTCTCAATATTCTGATTGTAACTATTCTGCCGGTGTCGTTAGGCTGTTTCTTGAATTATCTTTACAGCAAGCGTTCCTTCTTTCCTACGATGCGTGCGTTAATGCCTGGTTTGAGTGTGATCTGTTTGGCATGCATTGTGGGCGGTGTCATAAGTGCTGTGCGTGATGAATTGGTAGAACGGGGTTTGTTGCTTTTCCTTTGGACTTTCAGTGTTGTATTATGTCACAATACGCTGGGTTACGTACTGGGTTGGTTAGCCGGACGGGCTGCAAAGTTCAATACAGCGAAAAAGCGCACCATCAGCATAGAGGTGGGCATGCAAAATGCCGGTCTGGCTACAAATTTGGCTTTTGTCTTCTTCGTGTCGCAGCCTTTGGCCGTGTTGCCTTGCGCCATTTCTTGTGCCTGGCATTCTATTTCGGGTACGCTTTTGGCAGGTATTTATTTGCATTACGATGCTTGGAAGGAGCATCATAAAGGACCGTCTTTTCAAAAGGAATAAATATTTCCCCAATCAGTCATTGAATGGTTCTTGGAATGACTGATTGGGAGGTGATTATTGATAAAGATAACGCTTGATGCTTCGTTTGGGCGTTTTCTCAAACTCATCTTGGTAGATTTGGAAAGAACTTATCTTGCTATATGCGGGCATTTCCAAATTAACTTCGTCAATGGCTTTTTTCAGAATTCCTGAAATATTATCGGCAGTGACACCTTCGCTGTCCATGCGTTCCAGGTCGGGATGAATGAGTGCAACCAATTTGTCGTCGCGCGAAACTATCAACGATTCGGAGATAAACGGACGGGCATTGAGTGCTCCTTCAATCTCTTCGGGATAGATATTTTGTCCGCTGGGACCGAGTAGCATGTTTTTGCTGCGACCGCGTATGAAGAGGTTGCCTTCTGCGTCAATAGTACCCAAGTCACCGGTACGTAGCCAACCGTCGGCTGTGAATGCGTTGCGAGTTGCCTCTTCGTTGTGGTAGTAGCCCAGCATGACGTTGTCGCCGCGAGTCTGCACTTCGCCTACTACGTGTTCGGGATCGGATGAATCGATGCGGATTTCCATGCGGTCGATGACGCGACCAACAGAGCCTTCGCGGAACGTCTTCCAGTCGGAATAGGTGATGAGCGGAGCACATTCGGTCATGCCATAGCCTACGGTGAAGGGGAATTTGATTTTCTTCAGGAAGCTCTCTACTTCGGGATTGAAAGCAGCTCCGCCCACAATGATTTCGTAGAAGTTGTTACCCAATGCGCGTTGCAGTTTCTTATTGATGATGCCGAGCAATTTTTCACGAACCAATGGGATGCGTGAGAGCAGTTTGAAACGATTTGACTCGAGCAGTGGGAAGACTTTTTTCTTGACGATTTTTTCGAGTACCAAAGGCACTGCTATGATGAGTACGGGCGAATAGGTTTGGAATGTTTCGGCTATGATGCGCGGACTGGGATTGCGCGTCAGGAAATGTACGTGACAACCTAAACAGACTTCTGTGTAGACCTCAAAGGCCAGGCCGTACATGTGGGCCATGGGCAGAATTGACACAACGTCGGCACCGGGTTTGAGCACCTTGAGATGGTCCATGCCGAACTTCATATTGCTCCAGATGGCGCGATAGGGAAGCATTACGCCTTTGGAGAATCCGCTGGTACCTGAGGTGTAACTGATGAGGGCCAACTCTTCGGGACTATCGCGATGGAAGCGTACGTCTTCAAAACGCAGGACGTAGGGAAAGGCTTTCTGAAACAGTCTCTCGCCCAGGTCGGGTATTCGGAGTTTGCTGCGGCGTGCATAGAGTACTTCGATGTCGTCTACTCGCAGGATGAGATTCAGTTCTTCCAGTTGCGAGATGTCAAGATTCTCCCATACACTATTGGCTACAATGAGGGCTTTGGCTCCCGAATGGTTGATGATGTGATGAATGCTCGTAGGTTTGAAGTCGTGCAGGATGGGGACGGCTACGCATCCATAGCTCAGGATGCTAAAGAAGTTCATGGCCCATCCGGCCGAATTACGGCCTATCAGGGCAACTTTGTCACCCGGTTTCACTTCGGCAGCTTCCAGCAGGAGGCGTATCTTGACTATTCTTTCGGCAAAATCGCTGTATGTGTAGGTTTCACCCAGATAATTTGAAAAGGCAGGCAGATCCCAATTGTTACGAATGGATTCCGACAGTTGTTTGATGAAACTTTTATCCATATATGTTGTTATTGAGTTTAACGGTTGACAAAGTTAATAACTTCATCTTATCTACTGCACAAAAAAGGAGGAAATATGCAGTTTTTCCCTCCCCAAGTCCAGATTTAACCCCTCAAACGGCTTATTGGCGGATAAGAATGCGGCCTAAGAAGTGGTCTCGGCCCTTTTCTTGAAGACTGCGTAGGATATACAGACCGTTGGGGAATTGACTGAGCGGCATCTTCTCGGTGTATGGCGTAGTGAGTAGGTGTCGCTCGGTGGCATCGGTGACGTAAATCAGTTCTTCGCGATTGCGTCGGGGCAGCAGTAAGGTGTCGTTGCTGATGGCCAAGAGTCCGCTGCAAATGGTCTGTCTTACCGGAGTTGCAGGTTCGGTTGTTCGGTAGGTGAAGGCGAGGGGACGGCTTTCATTGCCGTAGCGGTCCATGGCCGTGATGGCGTAGTAGGGGCTGAAAGGGGTGACTACTACCTTGCCGATGGATAGGGAGGGCTTGCTGAGTCCACGTTCCAGGAGGTTTTCGATGCTTTCCGTATTGACCGGATAGGTATAACTTCGGTAGACGTTGTAGGTGATGTGGTCGCCTGCCACGGGTTGCCAGCACAGGCTGTCGGTGGTGTCGGTGTGTTTGATGGAGGCGTTGAGTGGTGTCTGGGGAGGTTCTGACTCCCAACTAAGTGCTGGCGTAAAGGCAGGGTAGGGGTAGAACTTCTTTTTGAGGTAGTCGTAAAGACCTTGTGTGTTTTCGGTGACGAAACGACTGCGAAAGTAGGCTTGTCCCTGACTGCCCAGGGCGCGGGACAGGTTGCTTTCGCGTTCAATCACTTCAAAGGGCCACTTCCGCTTTTCGTCGGCCAGGAAGTAAACGCCGAGTCCGGGCACGACGATGCGTCCCGAGGCATGTTCCACCCAGTCGCACACAAAGGGATAGAAATGGTCGCCTTGAAAGTACATCATCGGCACCAGCATGTCCATCCAGCCCCGTGCCAGCCATCCTTGTGCGTCTTGGTGCACTGTATGTAAGGCATTCCATCCGCGCGAACTGTAGCGGCTCAGGTCGTCATACTTTCCCACGGGTGAGCAGCTCATGCGTATCCAGGGTTTCAGGCTTTTTACTTTTTGGTGAATGGTTTCTACGCAGTGGTCTACGTTGGCTCTGCGCCAGGCGGATTGTTGCTGTCCCTTTCCGTACTTCCGAAAGGTGGCTGCGTCGTTGAACCTGACTTCTTTTTCGGGGTAACGAATGTAGTCGAGGTGAATGCCGTCGACGTCGTAGTTGCTTGCTATCTCTTCACAGATGGAGGCCAGATAGTCAGCCGTGGCCGGTTCGCCCGGGTTAAGCATCCAATTGTCTTGAGTCTTGATGCAGAGTTTGGGCAGGCGTTGTTGCATGGCTTTTCGTCCCAGTGCTTTTGCTTTGGGAAAGTTGTGACCGGGGAATGCCACTACCCAGGCATGGAGTTCCAGGTGGCGTTTGTGGCATTCATCAATGGCAAACTGCAGGGGGTCATAGCCAGGGTGTCGGTCAAGGTGTCCGGTCAAGCAGTCGTCCCAGGGTTCCAGTCGCGAGGGATAAATCACGGTGGAACGTATGCGCGTTTGCAGAAAGACGGTGTTGAAGTTGGCTGCTGCCAATTGGTCGAGTATTTGGGTGAGTTCCTTTTTCTGTCGCTCAATGCCTTGGGCCGAGTTGGCTTTTTGTTTGGGCCAGTCGAGGCCTCCGATGGTGGTGAGCCATACGGCGCGCACCTCTCGTTTGGGTGGAATGGTCTGTGCCTGCAGACTGAGCGACAGGAGGAATGTGAGAATATATATAGATGGAATAAAAGATCTTTTCATGCCGAGCCAATTGCTCTACAAAAGTACGTTTTTTCTATCGAAGTGAAAAGTTTTTCTTACTTTTGCATTCGTCAATCAAGTATCTTAACTAACAACCCGCATAATATGAAGAAATGGATTATTACCATGTTGCTTTTGGTATTCAGTGTTGGTGCCAAGGCACAGTTTGAGGCCGGAACAGGCTATGTAGGAGCTTCAGTCTCCAATCTCGGTTTATCTTACAGCACCACGGAGAAGTTCCGCTTCGGAGCCAATCTGTCTATTGGTACCTTTTTGGCCGACCAGTTTATGCTGCGTGCTGATTTGGGTTACAATCATACCGATGCTGTCGACGATTTTTCTACGGCCTTGATGGGACGTTATTACTTTATGGAGAATGGTATCTTTGTTGGCGCCGGTGGTGAGTTTGTTCACTACACCAAGAGCCGCAACGATGTGATGATACCCATTGAACTGGGATATTGTTTCTACCTGAATCATTTTGTATCGATTGAACCTTCGGTATATTATAAGATGAGTCTCGACGACTTCAGCGACAAGAGTGCCGTGGGCTTCAAGATTGGTCTGGGCTTCTACTTCTAAGTTCTTCGCCCTTTTATTAGTATCTGTTGGAGTGAGACCAACAAGGCTTTTCGGCCCGGTTGGTCTCATTCTCTTTTTATCAAGTATTTGGTGAGATGAAGTCAAAGCGTTCTTTTCTGCTTCTTCCCGATGGTACGGAGGTGGGTCGGCGTCGGGTGTTGCTCCACAGTTGTTGTGCTCCGTGTTCGGCGGCCATTGTGGAGTGTCTGTTGCGCCATGGAGTGCGCCCCACCGTATTTTTCAGCAATTCCAACATCTATCCGGACGAAGAGTATCTGATTCGCCGTCGCGAGATAGAGCGGTTCTTGGCGAGTCAGGAGGTGCCTTTTGTGGAGGATGAATACGATTATGCCCATTGGCGCCAGACCATGCGCGGTTTGGAGGGAGAGCCCGAGCGTGGCAGTCGTTGCAGTCGCTGTTTCCGCTATCGGCTTACGCGTGCCGCTGCTTATGCTGCTGCTCACGGTTTCGACTTGCTGACGACCACGCTGGCCTCGTCGCGCTGGAAGAATCTGGAGCAAATCAATGCGGCCGGATGCGAGGCTGTCGAGGCTTTCCCCTCGGTTACTTTCTGGCCGCAGAACTGGCGCAAGGGCGGGTTGCAGGAGCGGCGCAATGAGTTGCTCCGTCTCAATGGTTTCTACAACCAGCAATATTGCGGATGCGAGTTCAGCGCCGAGCGCCTGCAGAAGGATACGTGATTACTGTTCGTCAAACGAAGTGAACCGGGCTGTGCCTTCGCCTTCGGCATAGAGTCCGAGGATGACGCCTGTGAAGCCTCCCACTACTTCGGTGCTCATTAAGGCACAATCAATCGAACTAACTTCTTTCCATTCCTCGCCTACCTGGCAGAGGAAGTGATACTTGTTTTGGTCGGCCTGGATGCGCAGCCGGCACTTTCCGTTGTTGTATCTGAGCGTAGGTGCATAGATGCCCAGCCACGAGGTGGCACCGTTCAGGGGCAACTGACTTTCGCGGTCGAGCACGTTGCCAATCTGTTCCCAATTCACCAGGTCGCGACTGTGATAAATGGGCACGCCCGGAAAGTACTGGAAGGAAGAATTTACGATGTAGTAGTCATCGCCCACGCGACACACGCTCGGGTCGGGGTGATAACCGGGTAAAATAGGGTTCTGATAGCCTTGAGCCATCACCAAGGGCAGACATGCAGCCCATACGCAAAAAGTAAAAAGTAGTCTGTGCATACCATGTTAGGGTTTAAAGAGTAAAAAGAGTAATGAATGTTACCATGTGTTGGTAATATCATCAGTTTGAGTTATCTTGCGGCAAAAGTACAAAAAATACTTCTGATATCCCTTATCCTTCCGTCCGAGGTTCGTAAACATTAGGAAACGGAAAGGAATATGCCCGTAGACCCGTGGTACGTCTCTCTCGAGTGGCGAGAAAGCCTCGTGTGGTCATAGCAAAGGTTCACTCCAATGAAGAGTAAAGCTTGTGTGATATCACACTAACCTCACTCCTGTGAAGAGTAAGCCTCATGTGGTTTCACACTAACCTCTCTCCAATGAAGAGTACGCCCATGTGATATCACACTAACCTCACTCCAGTGAAGAGTAAGCCTTGTGTGGTTTCA
>CALZOH010000017.1 GCA_945827465.1 uncultured Prevotellaceae bacterium | reverse complement strand
AAATGGCCGTCCAAATTTCAAAAATGGTTTTGTCACGAGAAAAAACCACTTTTCAATTTTCAAACACGGTTTTTTCATGAAAAAAATGGCCGTCCAAATTTCAAAAATGGTTTTGTCACGAGAAAAAACCACTTTTCAGTTTTCATTAGAGGTATTTTCATGAGAAAAAAGGGCTTTTCAAATTTCAATGGTGTTTTTTCATGGGGAAAAAGGCTTTTTGATTTTTGAAACAGACTTTCGTCATTCCGTTTTTCGGTTACCATGGAACAAAATGAAAAGATATCAGCTCAAAAACTCCCCCAAATAATTACACAAGACCTTCACATGAGTTCTTCCTACGAGATGGTGTTTACATTTTTCATGTTTGGCCCTCGTTTGGCGAAAAAGCATATTCAGCATGGTTTTGTTTCTAGATGTGGGAAATCTTACGATATGCTGAAATTGTCATACCTTTTCGCTTTTTGAAATAGCGGCACATGTAGGATGTGTCGGGGAAATGTAGTCGAGTTGCCATTTGTTCTGCAGTCAGAGTCGTAAATTTAATCATATACTTCATCTCCGATGTCACCTGCCGGTCAATGGCCTCTTTGGGCGATTCTTTGCATATCTTGTGAAGAGTAAGCCTCATGTGGTCATAGCAAAGGCCTCACTCCAACCTGGAGAATAGCTACTGCTCCATACACCTTTTGAAGAAAGACCGAAGAATTGAGTTCGTTTTCATCGAATAGGTGTAGGGGCGTATCGCATACGCCCTCACATGAGCGAATAGGAAATGACGGCGAACGACCCAATCATTCCGTCGAAGGAGCATAGTTCGCACACATGGAGGGCGAATCGCATACGCCCCTACAGTCTTTGGCTGATTTCATTCATAAAGCGATGGTTGAGCGAGGGATTTGGCATGATGTTTCCATTCGATAAACGTTGGATTCAATACCGCAAGTCATGCCAAAAGCGGCGAGTGATGGAATAAGGACCGTAATCAATCCATACCGTATAATGTCCGGATGGGAAATGGCGGATGTCGAACCAGGCACGACCGTTGACAACCTGCTCCTTTGCGGCATACCTGACTTGGTTGGTTTGGATTTGAATGTTAACCCATCCGTCTTCATAATCGTTTAAGTAAACAAAAAGGGTGTCGTAAACCGGATTGTTAATCCGACAAGCGTGCGGATTATCTTCACGACGAATAGAGGCACATCCTATTACAAGAAACAGGACCATGGAAAATAGCAGATACAAACAGAATTTGGGCAACGTGACAGATGATTTCATAAGATGATTTCTTAGATGGGTCAAAGTTACTAAAAATATGATGTCGTTTTGCCATTCACCCGACACCTTTTCAGAACGAAAGGTATTGGCTCGACTCAAAAAGGACGTAAACGTGCAACTTGCCAATGGATTTTAAAGGAGGTACGGGACAGAATGTAGTGAATAATTAGTAACTTTGCACGCAATAAAAAGTAGAGCTCTTATCTGCTTTGTTGCAACTCATTAAACTTCGAAGAATAAATATCAATCAGTTTAAATAAGTACTATATTTATGAACTTTACGCTTTTAGTAACCGTTGTGCTGACGGCTTTGCTGTTTGTCGTAATTGTGGTGGTGCTGGCCAATTTGCTTGCGCCTCGCTCTTATAACAAGCTCAAAGAAGAGCCATACGAGTGCGGTATTCCGGCGAGAGGTTCCCAATGGGGGCATTATCACCTGGGATATTACTTGTTTGCCATCTTGTTCCTGATGTTCGACGTTGAAACAATGTTCTTGTTCCCTTGGGCTGTAGTAGCCGGTAGTTTGGGAATTCAAGGCTTGGTAGCCGTGTTGTTCTTCCTGTTCATTTTAATTCTGGGCTTAGCTTATGCCTGGAGGAAAGGAGCGTTGGCATGGCATTAATGGGTAAACCAAAAATCAAGTCGATTCCTTACGAGGAGTTTAAAGACAATGAGACATTGGAACAAATGCTTGATGAGCTCAACGCTCATGGCGCCAATGTAGTAGTAACCACTGCCGACAAGTTGATCAATTGGGGGCGCAGCAACAGTGTATGGCCGATGAACTTCGGTACGAGCTGTTGTGCCATTGAATTGATGGCTATGGGTGCAGCACGTTTTGATATGGCCCGTTTTGGTTTTGAGGTAACCCGCACCAGTCCGCGTCAAGCCGACTTGATCTTGGTTTGCGGTACGATTACCAATAAGATGGCGCCGGTATTGAGGCGTCTGTATGATCAGATGGCCGATCCGAAGTATGTGATTGCCATTGGCGGATGTACTTGTACCGGAGGTCCGTTTACAAAGTCGTATCATGTAGTAAAAGGGGTAGACAAGATTCTGCCCGTTGACGTATATGTACCGGGATGCCCTCCGCGTCCCGAAGCATTTTATTATGGCATGATGCAATTACAGCGTAAGATGAAGATCGAAAACTTCCTGGGCACCGTTAACCGTAAGGAAAAAGACGAGCACAAAGAGGAAGCCGAAGAACTTCAGAAGAAAATCATCAATCAAGAACAAGAGGCATGACGTTAGATATAAGAACTATTGCACCCTCGGAACTTCATGAGGAGATGCTCCGTCTGAAGACAGAACGTCAGATGGACTTTTTGGTCAATCTGGTGGGAATGGATTGGGGAGAAGAAGGTTTGGGCGTAATCTACATGCTCGAATCAACCCGCACCGGCGAAACCGCCACGCTGAAGACAGTGACCGCCGACCGCGAAAATCCCTTTATCCCCACGGTAAGTGACCTTTGGCAGATTGCCAACATCTATGAGCGCGAGGTATATGACTTCTTTGGCATCAAATTCTTGAATCATCCCGATATGCGCCGCATCTTCTTGCGCGAAGATTGGGTGGGTTATCCGCTCCGCAAGGATGACAAGACCGAAGAAGAAAATCCGCTCAGAATGACAGACGAACCCCTGGCTGATACAACCCATGAATATTTCTTGAAAGAAGACGGCAGCGTTGGAGTAAAAGAAAATACGGTTTGGGGGAAAGACGAATACGTAGTGAATGTAGGTCCGCAGCATCCCTCTACCCACGGTGTGCTCCACATGCGCGCCAGCTTGGACGGCGAAATCGTCAAGAAGGTAGGTTTGGTGTTGGGCTATATCCATCGCGGTGTGGAAAAGATCAGCGAAAGCATGACCTATCCGCAGTTGCTGGCCATGACCGACCGTTTGGATTACTTCAGCGCCATGCAGAATCGTCATGCACTCTGTATGTGTATTGAAAAAGCAATGGGCCTCGAAGTAAGCGAACGCGTACAGTATATTCGTACCATCATGGACGAGTTGCAGCGTATCGCATCACACCTTATCTATTATGCCTGTATGACGATGGATACGGGAGCCCTGACAGCCTTCTTCTATACCTTCCGCGAGCGTGAGCAGTTGATGAAGATCTTTGAAGACAACTTCGGAGGCCGTCTCATCATGAACTACAACACGATTGGTGGAGTGATGTATGACATTCTGCCGAGCTTCGTGAAAGAAGTGAAGGAGTTTGAAAAGGCTTTGCGCAACCGATTCAAGGAATATCAAGATATCTATACCAACAACGTCATTGCAAAAGGACGTATGGTGGGTGTCGGTACCATCAGCAACGAAGATGCCATTTCATTGGGTTTGACCGGTCCTGTTGGACGTGCTTCAGGCTGGAAGAACGATGTGCGCAAACGTCATCCGTATGCGATGTACGACAAGGTAGACTTTACCGAAATCGTGCGTAATGAGGGTGACACCAATGCCCGTCATTGGAACCGTATGGACGAGATGCTCGAAAGCTTGAACATCATCGATCAGTTGATCGACAACATACCGGCCGGAGAGTTCCAAGCCAAGCGCAAGCCCATTATCAAGTTGCCCGAGGGATGTTTCTATCAGGCAGTTGAGGCCAGCCGTGGCGAATTGGGCGTATTCATCGAAAGCAAAGGCGACAAGACTCCTTACCGAGTTCACTACCGCAGTAGCAGCCTTCCTTTGGCCAACGCCATGGATACAGCTTCACGCGGACAGAAGTTTGCCGATTTGATTGCCATCGGTGCATCTATGGATTTTGTAATACCTGATATTGACAGATAATAAACAGAGAAAAGATGTTTGATTTTAGTATAGTTACAAAATGGTTCCACAGTTTGTTGTGTGGCGTAATGCCCGAGTGGACAGCCATAGGCATTGAATGTCTCATCGTATTATTGTTTATCATCGTACTTTATGCCATTCTGGCTATCGTATTGATATATATGGAGCGCAAGGTCTGCGCCTTCTTCCAATGCCGAATCGGTCCTAACCGTGTTGGAAAGTGGGGATTGCTGCAGGTGTTTGCCGACGTGTTGAAAATGCTGACCAAGGAGATTATCAAAATGCGTCAGAGCGACCGTCTGCTTCACGACATGGCTCCTTATTTTGTATTGGCAGCTTCGTTCCTGACATTTGCCTGCATACCCTGGAACAAAGGTTTGGAGATTCTGGACTTCAACGTAGGAGCCTTCTTCTTCATTGCCGTTTCAGGAATCGGCGTAGTCGGTATTTTGTTGGCAGGTTGGGCCAGCCACAGTAAGTATCCCATCATTGGTGCCATGCGTAGCGGTGCCCAGCTCATCAGTTACGAGTTGAGTATCGGCATGACCATGCTGACGGTGATAATGCTTTGCGGCACGATGCAACTTTCTGAAATCGTTCAGCAGCAGGCTGACTATGGTTGGAACATCGTGCGTGGTCACGTGCCCGCAGTTTTGGCCTTTATCATTTACCTGATTGCCGGTAATGCAGAGTGTAACCGTGGTCCCTTCGACTTGCCGGAAGCAGAAAGTGAGTTGACGGCAGGCTATCATACAGAGTATTCAGGTATGGGATTCGGATTCTTCTATTTGGCCGAATACCTCAACCTCTTTATCTGTAGTGCCATGGCAGCAACCATCTTTTTGGGTGGCTGGGCACCGTTGATGATTCCCGGTCTGGATGGTTTCAACGCAGTAATGGCTTATATACCGGGATTCGTTTGGTTCTTTGCCAAGGCTTTCTTCGTAGTATTCCTGTTGATGTGGATCAGATGGACGTTCCCACGTCTTCGTATCGACCAGCTTCTGTCTTTGGAATGGAAATACCTGCTTCCCATCAGTATGTTTAATATCATTTTAATGGCCTTGGTGGTTTGCTTGGGCCTGACACTTTAATAGGAAGATCAGATTATATGAATAACAAATCTTATTTGGGTGGTATTATTGAAGCCGTTAAGAGCCTTTCCATCGGTATGAAAACCTCGTTGAAGGTTTTCTTTGAAAAGCACGAAACGGAACAATACCCGGAAAACAGAAGCACGCTGCATTTCTCCGACAGAAACCGCTTTTGTCTGGAAATGCCTCACAATGATAAGAACGAGCACAAATGTATAGCTTGCGGTCTTTGTCAGATGGCTTGTCCCAACGACTCTATCACGGTGACCAGTGAGATGGTAACCACCGAAGATGGCAAGAAGAAACGTCAGCTCGTAAAATATGAATACAACATCGGTCAGTGCATGTTCTGCAACCTTTGCGTTCAGGCTTGTCCTCACGGAGCCATCCGATTCAATCAGGAATTTGAGAATGCCGTGTTCGACAAGAACAAACTGCTCATGCAGTTGAATCAACCCGGAAGCAAGGTTGAAGAGAAACCGAAACCGGCGCCTGCCGCTAAGCCTGCTGCTCCGGCAGCTGCAGCTCCAAAGGCAGAAGCTCCTGCAACGACCGAAACAACTAAAAAGGAGGAATAAGAATGGCTACAACAATTATTTTCTTTGTCTTGGCTGCAATCATCCTGGGTTGCGCCTTGTTGGCAGTAACAACGAAGCATATTATGCGTGCTGCCACTTATCTGTTGTTTGTACTTTTTGGTACGGCCGGACTTTACTTTCTGATGGGTTATACCTTCTTGGGCTCCGTTCAGGTCATGGTATATGCCGGTGGTGTAGTGGTTCTTTACATCTTTGCTCTGATGTTGACCGGACGCTCCGATAATCAGAAAGAGAAATCCATGTCGGTAGCCAAAAAGATGGCTGCTTTGATAGCCAGTCTCTGTGGCGCAGCCATCCTGCTGTTCGTCATCATTTCACAAAAGTTCGCTGCAACGGTACTAACTGCACCCAACGAGCAGCTGACTTCCATTCAAACTCTCGGACAGCAGATTATTGCATCCGACAAGTACGGATACCTCTTACCTTTCGAGGTGGTCAGTGTCCTGCTGTTGGCTTGTATTGTCGGTGGTCTGATTATTGCACGTAAACGATAAATTGAAAAAGTAATGATTACTATAAATTGTTTTCTGATTCTTTCAGCATTGATGCTGTTTATCGGTGTCTACGGTTTCCTGACGCGTAGAAATACGTTGGCCATTCTGATTTCAATTGAGTTGATGCTGAATGCTGCCGACCTCAACTTCGCTGCCTTCAACCGTATGCTGTTCCCCGAAGGACAGGAGGGCTATTTCTTTACGTTGTTCTCAGTAGCTATTTCGGCAGCTGAAACAGCTATTGCAATTGCCGTGATGATTAATGTGTATCGCAATTTGAAGAATAACTTTGTTGAAAACCTCGACAAACTGAAATGGTAATAACTCTCAAAAGATTTTAGCTCATGAATTTTACATACACAATCTTTATACTGCTATTGCCTTTCTTCTCTTTCCTGATTTTGGGATTGGCGGGAAAATGGCTTAGCCATCGTACTGCGGGCATCTTCGGCACTCTTGTTTTGGGAGTGGTGACTGTATTGTCCTATTTCACGGCCTTTGAGTACTTCACGGCCGACCGCGTAGACGGTGTGTTCCAAACGTTGGTGCCCTATAACTTTGTGTGGTTGCCTTTCTTCGACGGCGGACTTCACTTCGATTTGGGTATCATGCTCGATCCGATAACAGTGATGATGTTGATTGTCATCTCTACGGTGTCGTTGATGGTGCATATCTATTCTTTCGGTTATATGCACGGTGAGCGTGGATTCCAGCGCTACTATGCTTATTTGAGCTTGTTCACCATGTCTATGTTGGGCTTGGTGATGGCTACCAACATTTTCCAAATGTATATGTTCTGGGAGTTGGTAGGTGTTTGCTCTTATCTCTTGATTGGTTTCTACTACACGCAGGCTCCTGCTGTGGCTGCTTCAAAGAAGGCATTCATCGTTACCCGTTTTGCCGACTTGGGCTTCCTCATCGGTATCCTGTTCTATGGTTACTATACGGGTTCGTTCAGCTTCGACTTTACAAATACCGCAGTATATCTGAATGGAGCTATGCCGGGTGTTGGTGCCGATTTCTCCAAGGCCATTGCCGGTGCCGGTTTCATTCTGCCCACGGCTTTGTTCTTGATGTTTGTGGGTGGTGCCGGTAAGAGCGCCATGTTCCCGCTCCACATCTGGTTGCCCGATGCCATGGAAGGTCCTACTCCGGTTAGTGCCTTGATTCACGCTGCTACGATGGTGGTAGCTGGTGTGTTCCAAGTGGCCCGTATGTTCCCCTTGTGGATACAGTATGCTCCTGAGACGTTGCACATCGTGGCTTGGATCGGTGCTTTCACGGCCTTCTATGCAGCTGCTGTGGCTTGCGCCCAAAGTGATATCAAGCGTGTGCTGGCTTTCTCTACCATTTCGCAGATTGCCTTCATGATGGTGGCTTTGGGTGTATGTCTGCCCGAGGGCGGTTACACCGACAATCATGCCAGTCTGGGTTATATGGCTTCCATGTATCATCTCTTTACCCATGCTATGTTTAAGGCTACGCTTTTCTTATGTGCAGGATGTATTATTCACGCTGTTCATAGCAATGAGATGGAGTTCATGGGGGGTATGCGCAAGTATATGCCGATTACCCACATCACTTTCTTGATTGCCTGCTTGGCCATCTCGGGAATTCCTCCGTTCAGCGGTTTCTTCTCAAAGGATGAAATCTTGGTAGCTGCCTTCCATTACAGCAGTGCAATGGGTTGGATTATGACAGGCATTGCTGCCATGACGGCTTTCTATATGTTCCGTCTTTACTACGGCATCTTCTGGGGAACTGAGAATGTGGAATATCACGAGCATCATACACCTCACGAAAGCCCTGCGGTGATGACCATTCCTTTGATTCTGCTCACCGTGATCACGGTGACTGTAGGATGGATTCTCCCGGGTTCGTTCGGAAGTTTTGTAAGTGCTACGGGTGAGGCCTACCACATTCATTTGGATTGGTCGGTTGCCGGTACCAGCATTGTGATTGCGGTCATTGCGATTGCTTTGGCTACCTATATCTATAGCGGCGTTCGCCAGCCTATTGCCGAGAAGATGAAGGCTACCTTCCCTGCTCTCCACAAGTGGGCCTATCACCGCTTCTATTTGGATGAAGTTTACCAGTTCGTTACCCACCGCATCGTGTTCGGCATCTTCAGCCGCTCGTTTGCTTGGTTCGACCGCCACGTGGTGGATGGTTTCTTCAACTTCCTGGCGTGGGGCACAAATGCTGCCAGCTATAGCATTCGCACCTTGCAAAGCGGTCGCGTTCAGCAATACGCTTTCGTCTTCCTGTTGGGTGTATTAGTGTTGATTTTAATGTTGATTATATAATACTGCTGCTCTATGAATTTCCTATCATTATTTGTATTGATTCCGCTCCTGATGCTGTTAAGCCTTTGGCTGGTTAAGGGAACGAAAGGCATTCGTGCCGTCATGGTTGTCGGCAGTTCTGCTTTATTGGCATTGTCCATTTATCTCACCTTCGCCTTCTTGGCCGAAAGAGCTGCCGGTAATACGGCTGAAATGCTGTACACTGCATCGTTTACGTGGTTTGAACCGTTACACATATCCTATTCGGTAGGTGTTGACGGTATCTCCGTAGCCATGTTGCTGCTTTCGGGTGTGATTGTGTTTACCGGAACATTCGTTTCGTGGGATATGTGCAAGGAATATTTCTTGTGGTTCACCTTGCTGAGCATGGGTGTGTTTGGTTTCTTCATCTCGATTGACTTGTTCATGATGTTCATGTTCTACGAGATTGCTTTGATTCCGATGTACCTGTTGATTGGTGTTTGGGGTTCGGGTCACAAAGAGTATTCAGCCATGAAACTGACCCTGATGTTGATGGGAGCATCTGCTTTCTTGATGTTGGGTATTTTCGGTATCTTCTATGGTGCCGGCGGTCAGACTTTCAACTTGCTCGACATTGCCTCTCATACGGGTGGTGCCACACTCATTGAGTTCAGTCAGCAGTGCATCTGGTTCCCCTTTGTCTTTGTAGGTTTTGGTGTGTTGGGTGCCATGTTCCCCTTCCACACTTGGAGTCCCGACGGTCATGCTTCGGCTCCTACAGCTGTGTCAATGCTCCATGCCGGTGTATTGATGAAGTTGGGAGGCTATGGTTGCTTCCGTGTAGCCATTTATCTGTTGCCTGACGCTGCCAATGAGTTGAGTTGGATCTTCTTGATCTTGACGGGAACCGGTGTGGTTTACGGTGCGTTGAGCGCATGTGTTCAGACCGACTTGAAGTATTTAAATGCTTACTCTTCGGTTTCTCACTGCGGCATGGTGTTGTTTGCCATCTTGATGCTGACCTCAACAGCTTCAACGGGTGCCATCCTGCAGATGTTGAGCCACGGTTTGATGACGGCCCTCTTCTTCGCCGTAATCGGTATGATTTATCACCGTGCCCATACGCGCGACATCCGTGAGTTGAATGGATTGATGCGTATCATACCGTTCCTTTCAGTAGGCTTTGCCATTGCCGGTTTGGCCAACTTAGGTTTGCCGGGCTTGAGTGGTTTTGTGGCTGAGATGACCATCTTTGTGGGTGCCTTCCAGAATGCCGACCTCTTCCATCGCGTACTGACCATTGCCGCTTGCACCAGTATTGTGGTGGCAGCTGTCTATATCCTGCGTATGGTTGGTAAGATTCTTTACGGCACGAACGTCAATCCCGACCATGCCAAGTTGCATGATGCACATTGGGAGGAGCGTTTGGCCATCATTGTGCTCATTGCCTGCATTGCCGGAATCGGTTTGGCTCCCTCTTGGCTGAGCAATATGATTGATGCCAGTGTGTCACCTGTCATGGAACAGATACAGGCTGTCGCTTCTACGGTGTCAAAGTCTAATCCTTTTCTTTAATCTTTCAAACTTGATCATACAATGGATTATTCTCAGTTTTTAAATATGAGCGATGAACTGTCCTTGTTGGCAGTTGTCGTGATCCTTTTCATGGCCGACCTCTTCTGCTGCGGTTCGGAGAACAGCACGAAGCCTTCCAAGGCTCTTAGCTTGATTGCCGTCCCCCTGTTGCTCGTGCAGACTGTTTATATGTTGGTCAATATGCCTGCCGACTGCGTTACGGCTTTTGGCGATATGTATCTTTCGGCTCCGATGATGACGGTTGTCAAGGCAGTACTCAACATCGGTACGGTGATTGTATTCCTCATGGCCAATGTTTGGATGAATCGTGAAGAAAACCAAGTAAAGCAGGGCGAGTTCTATTTGCTCACGCTTTTCACGCTCCTGGGTATGTACTTCATGATCTCTTCAGGCCACTTCCTGATGTTCTTCATTGGATTGGAATTGGCGTCTATCCCGATGACAGCCTTGGTAGCTTTTACCAAGAAAAATCAGGAGTCGGCTGAGGCTGCTGCCAAGTATATCCTTACAGCCCTCTTCTCGAGCGGACTGTTGCTCTATGGCATCTCTTTGCTCTATGGCACCTGTGGCACGCTCTATTTTAATGATATGGCTGCCGTGATGGATGCCTCCAATTGGGTACAGTTGGCTGCCTTAGTGCTTTTCATCAGTGGTATAGGTTTCAAGATTTCTTTGGTTCCTTTCCATCTATGGACGGCCGATACATACGAGGGTGCTCCTACCACGGTGACCGGTTATCTGAGTGTGATTTCTAAGGGTGCGGCAGCATTCGTAATGTTCGTAATTCTTACCAAAGTATTTGAGCCGATGGTGGAGAATTGGAACTTGCTGCTCTTTTGGATCATCATCGTCAGCATCACCGTTGCCAACATCTTTGCCGTACGTCAGAACAACATCAAGCGATTCATGGCCTTCTCAGCCATTTCGCAGGCAGGTTATCTCGTACTCGGTGCAATGGGCGGCACGGCGCAAGGCATGACGGCCATGGTTTACTACCTCTTTGTATACATGGTAGCCAATTTGGGTGTATTTGCCATCATCAATATTGTGGAGCAACGTAGCGGTAAACTGAACATCAGCGACTATGATGGCTTCTATGCCACCAATCCCAAGCTTTCGTTCATCATGACGCTTTGCCTCTTCTCGTTGGCCGGAATCCCGCCCTTCGCCGGTTTCTTCTCGAAGTTCTTTATCTTCATGGCCGGTTTCAAGGCAGGTTTCCCCTGGCTCGTCTTCATCGCATTGGTCAATACGGTAATCTCACTTTACTACTATTTGCTGATTGTGAAGGCTATGTATATCAAGAAGAGTGATACACCGATTGCTCGCTTCAGCAGTGATGGTTATACACAAATTGGATTGGCACTCTGCGCCATTGGTGTAGTGTTCGCCGGTATTCTCAGCCAGATATACCAGTACTTTGATTCATTCAGTTTTGGATTGATGCCGTAATTTTTTTGGTTATATCAATATTATGAAGTTGCCGTCCCTTGTGGGCGGCAACTTTTTTAGACATCATCAAGTTGCATGGGCCAAAAGCGCAGATTGGCATCTTTGCGCAATTTAGGGCATATCGCATACGCCCTCATGTGAGCGAACATGAAATATGTGAATTCTTCAGTTTTTCATTTTATCCTGCTCTCACTTTGCACTATCTTTCAACGAAAACAATTACTTTTGCAAACGTTTTCCAAGATCGAAAACAAAGATCTCACGAATTGGCTCATGAGAAAGACGCTTTTATCTGTCGTGGCTACCCTGCTGGTGTGCTTGTTTTTCCTGACGGCCTGTCAGCGACATACCGGTTTTCGTCGACTGTTATCCGAAGCCGACAGCCTCATGCGCGTCGATCCTGACTCGGCGTTTCGCCTGCTCTGCCGTCTGGACTCCGCAGCGGAGTCACTGCCCCAATCGTTGCGTATGCAAACGCTTCTGCTGCGGTGCAACGCGCAGAATAAGGCTGATTCATTGTTCGAGAACGACAGCCTCGGACTCCTCCTCACCGACTATTTCGACCGAAAAGGTACACCCAATCAGCGCATGCTGGCCCACTATATCTTAGGTTGTGCCTATCGGGATCTCGACGACCGACCGGCTGCCATCCGCTGCTTCAACGATGCCGTTGCAGCAGCTGACACAGCGGCCAACGACTGCGATATCAGGCAGCTCAGCATCATCTACGGACAAATCGGTGGCATTTACAATAAACTTTGTTTGGTTGACGAAGCCCTTCAGGCATACCATTCAGCCGAATTATTAGTCGACCGTTTAGGTGATTCCCTACATTTGTTCAATATTTGGGCCAACAAAGCAGAGTCCTATCTCAACCGAGGAGATTTCAAAACTGCCCTCGAACTGAAAGAAAAAGCAGCAGATGGGTATGAGGCCCATGGTTATCCTGCCTATGCGGCCCTAACTCGTGGCGGATGTATAAAGGGACTTGTATTCCACAAACAATTTGAAAAGGCCAAAGCATATTTGGATGAATATAAAACCAATTCCGGTTTATTCGCATCCAATGGCGATGCCTTACCCGGAAATGAAATGGCTTATGAGTTCATAGGTCATTACTATGCAGAGATTGGTCGACAAGATTCAGCGGCTTATTATTTTTATAAACTTCAGAAAAATGCCAAGAGCCTTGACGACCTTTACACCGCTGCCTGGTGTCTCAGCCGATTATACAAACGCTCTCATCAATCTGACTCTGTGGCCAAATATGCTTATTGGGGAGATTTATTGGGCGATACACTTTATAGTGACAGACAAACAAAACAATTCCAACAAAATCAAGCCTTCTACAATAATTCACGACATAAACAAGAAGCTTTGCGATACAAAGTGGAGAATCTGCAAACGCAACGCCAATTGTTTCTATCCATTTTTCTTGTGGCAATCCTATTGGCTCTCGTCATAGGAACTTCCATTTGGTATCGACGCAGGATGAAACGACAGAGAAGGCAAGAAAACCTATGGAAATTACAGGCAATAAATTCCATTCAAGAGCAAAAAGAACAATTGAAAAATTCTCAAAACGAGAAAGAGCATTTGAATCAGGAACTGAAAGAAAAGAAAGAAACCATTGACAAGCTTCTTATTAAGATTCAAAAACAGAACCAAAAGCTCAAATACTACCATAATATGCTTGATCAAGATAAACTCAACGGAGAACTTATTTGCCAACAGGCCCAAGCTATCAAAGGTATGAGTGAACATTTGGCTGAGTACAAACAACATCAGAACAAAATTGCCTGCATCAAAAATTATGAACTTCTTTTGCTAACACCTATTGTAAGGCGTTTCATGGAGTTGAGCAAAAAGCAAAAAGAATATCCCACCAAAGAAGAGTGGGCAGAATTAGCTACCGAAGTAAATAAACTCTTTCCTTCATTTATTAAGTTTAATGATAATGCAAGTTTTTCTCTTGTCGAACAACAAATTTGTCTGCTCGTGAAAATAGGATTAGACTTGCCAAGCATCATTTTCTTGATGAATAGTAATAACAAAAACATCACAGCCAAACGTAGCCGAATGTATAAAAAACTAACGGGAGAAAATGGTGGTGCGAAAGATTTCGACGAATACATCAGAAATCTGTTATAGTATTCAAACCCCAATCGGCTATTAGCGTTGTGATGATAACAACATTTATTTTTGAATAGATGTATTTTCATATTGAAGAAGCAATGGGATTCCATTGTAACCGAAAAACGGCAAGACAGCTAACAAAAAAAGAAAGTTTGTTAATGCAATACAGTCTAATGACCGATGTGGGTTAAATTTTCCTCATTCTTTCTTCTGTAAATAATCCATTTATTTGTAGAAAATGCTGTTATTTTTCTACATTCTACACCTGCAACATCATTGTATCAATCTTGTTTTCAATTATCTAATCGTCTACATTGTTTTGTAGAAAATCGGTAGACAAAATCCTTGGCGCGAATAAAGAAATGCCATAATTTTACGAACAAAAATCAAATTATTGAACAAATGAAGAAATTAGTTGCAGTTATCTTTGTATGCTGTTTCTACGCAGCGAGCACGCAGACAAACGCAGGAGTCTGTATAAATCAAACTGGTATTTCAGCACAAACCGATGATGAAGTACCATTAAATATTAAGAAGAAAAATAATAATGGAACAGGGGCACCGTCGAACCCCAAATCCCCCGTTCAGGTACCGGAAATTACCCTTGATGGTCGCACCATTCATTTTGTGACTCCTTGTGTGGGACTCACGTTCAGATTGGTTCAAGAAGATGAAGTCTGCTATGAGACCGAAATCACCTCTGACGTCATCGAGATTCCACAGAATTACGTTGGTTCGTATGAGTTGCAAATCCTTAGAGGGGATTATATCTTCTATGCAGACATTGAATTGGATTAAGCCCAGCATCCGTCATTAGTACGATTTAAGTTTTCACACCCCACAAATGCCTACTTTCACAATGAATCTCTCCATCATCATTCCGGTTTGTAACGAGGCAAAGACCATAGCCGACTGCCTGGGGAGCATCCTCTCGCAACTCACGCGAAAGCAAGAGGTGCTGCTCGCCGATTACGGATCGGATGATGGAACGATGGAGGTGGTGGCTACGTTCCATGATGCACGTTTGCGCGTCGTCGGTCCGGCAGGGAGCTATGCCGAGGCCCTCAACCGATTGATGGAAGAGGCACGTGGAGAATATGTGGTGAGAATCAATGCCGACTGCATCATGAGTCCCGGACGCCTGCGCCGGCAACTGCGCTTCATGAACCTGCACCCCGAGGTGGCCTTGGCCGGAGGTTTTGTCGAACTCCACGGAGCACGTACCTTCGTCAGAAAAGTGCCTTCCAAGGTCAGCGACATGGCCCTCCTCGAGTCCTGCTGCATCTTTCCCGAAACAACCATCCTGCGGCGCTCCGTCGCGCTGTGCCTGGGACTGCACTACCGCGAAGAACATCGGCAATGGGCCGACTACGCCTTCTACTGCGAACTGGCGAAAAAGGGCAAGTTACTTTGCAACCAAGAGTTGGTCATGGCCGAGAGGCAGGCCGACAGCGGGGCATCCTCGCTCCAAGGGGATGAGGACATCGAAGAAGGGATTCGCCTTGACATGGCCCGATGGATCAAACAACGGGAAGACGAGGTGAAAGCCGACTACCGAACGCTACCTCGCAGTGGCAACCGCCTCAGTGTAGTCATTTCCTTTCTCAACGAGAAGGAAGAAGTGGGGCGCACCGTGCGCTCCATTCGCGAAACGGCCGGTCATCGGGTCGACATCATCGTCATCAACGACCACTCCGACGACGGTTACGACTACGAAGCCGACCTGGAAGGACTCGACGTTCATTACTTCGTCAACAGCTATCGGATAGGGGCAGCGGCCGGTAAGGAAAAGGCCGTACAGATCAGCAGTACGCCCTACTTCATCCTGCTGGATGCCCACATGCGCTTTTATGACACGAACTGGCCCGAACGCATCATCGAAGAGTTGGACAAGAACCCCAATCAGTTGCTCTGCTGCCAGACCCGCATGCTCGTGAAGCAGAAGAACGGACTTGTCAAGGACAAAGGAAAAATGGGTGTCTTTGGTGCTTATGTGGATTTTTCAAGAAATAATGTATTTCCGATTATTCAATGGAATAGGGGAGATATCGCAACTTGTTTGGATGATAAGCAAATCCCTGCTGTTTTGGGAGCCAGCTATTGCACGAGTAAAACCTATTGGAATCGAATCAAAGGCTTGCAAGGACTCATTCACTATGGAGGGGAAGAACCCTACATCAGCATGAAGGCCTGGATGGAGGGCGGAGGTTGCCGATTGGTGGAAGACGTGGTCATCGGGCATATTTACCGAGACATTGCGCCGTACACTTTGGTCAATATGCCTTTCCAATTCAATTTGTTTACCATCATTGAAACGCTGCTGCCCATGTCAGAAAGATGCACGGCTTTGGCGGTATCGGCTTCGATGGATGCCAAACTATATAAACGGGCGTCATGCTTGAGGGAAGTACATCGAAAGGAGATGGACTATCTTAGAAACTACTACTTGACTCTGAACAAGCATCATTTTGATTTTATCAAAAACATTAACCGCATCGTAAAGGCAGAAGATAAATTGGTTGTCGAAGCTGAAGAACAGCGCCTGTCGTCTATCATCTATTATCTGAAGCAACAATTCGGAAAGGAAATGTCCTATGGCTTAATGAATGGGAAATGTGGAGAAATGATAGCATTGGCCAAATATGCCTTCGCTTTCCACGACAAAGAAGCGGATAAAATGGCTTCGCTCTTGTTATCCGACGTCTTGTCACATCTGCACGAGGAACTACCATTCGGATTGGCCAACGGACTTTGCGGAATAGGATGGACGTTTATTTACTTATTAAGACATCATTTATTGGAAGATGAACTGGAAGAAGAATTACGCTTCATTGACCGAAAAATGATGGAATGGGATGTGCGTCGTATTGAGGATTTCAGCCTTGATAAGGGGTTGGGCGGCATTTTTGCCTATGTCGTAGCCCGATGCGGATTGAATCAACGGTCAATAAAAGAATATTATGATGAGGAGTATCTCTATAATTTGTCCTTTGCCGCCGACCGAGTTATCAATAATCCTAAGAAGGAAAAGAGAAGTCTCAGTTTTGCCATGCAAATAAAAGCATGTTTACAAGGGGACACCGACATTCTGCTCCCACAATTGGAAGACATTCTTGATTTACCCATCTTTCTGCCTAATGACAGCACTTTTCAGAAAAGTGGAATGAATGGTATTGTCGGGTTCTCCATTTATCTGACTGAGCATTTACAAACAATCCATCATTGCAGACACTTTAATCAATCATCAAAATGAAACCGATGAAAATAAGCAAATACAACATAGTCATTCCTACTTTGGAAGAGGACATTCTATATAATTGTAGAACGGACGTAATGGTGCAAGTCAATGAAAGACTGATGCAACTCTATCAGAAGTATGAACAAGCACCGGAAGAAATAGGAAAAATAGCTCCTCCTTTTTATGAATATTTGTGCAATAACGGCTTTATTGTCGAGCAACAAATTGATGAAACGGAGCTCATCATCGGACGATGGGTAAAAGAAGATACTGAAAGCAAGAATCTGAACATAACGGTCAATCCGACCATGAATTGCAATCTGAAATGTTGGTATTGTTACGAAAAGCATCGTAGAAGTTCCTACATGAAACCAAACACCATACATGCTTTGGTGGAGTACCTCAAAAAACAAATACACGAAAAGAAATATCAACAAATTAATTTGTCCTTTTTTGGTGGAGAGCCATTACTCTATTTTCAGCAAACGGTTCGGCCTTTTTTAGATGAACTTGAAAAGATAAAAAGTAATGAAGTCAAGTTCAGCATTCATTTCACGACCAATGCAACATTGTTGACTCCTGAAATCTTCGACTATCTGCGTCCGTGGAAGCCGGATTTCCAAATCACATTGGATGGCGATGAATTTATCCACAATCTCGTGAAGAAGTTAGGAAGCGGCAAACGTTCTGCCTATCAGATAGTGATTTCAAGAATCAAAATGATTGCGGAGCATCATCAGCACGTTCTCATTCGGTTGAATTATACTGCCAAAACCTTGGAACGCTTTATCAACATCTTGGATGATTTAAAAAGTATTCCGGATGAAGAAAAACAGCATTGCAACATCTCTTTCCATCGTATTTGGCAAGACAACAAAATTCCGGACTTCGAGTTAAGAGAATCCTTACAAAAGATTGAAGATGCTTTCCGAAAAGAACATTTCTTTGTTGACAGCCAAACGTCAAGAGTCATTGACCGATGTTATGCGGATAAGGAGAACAGCATTGTGATCAATTATGATGGAGCTGTATATAAATGTACGGCACGCGATTTCAACGCAAAGAACAGAGAAGGACAACTCTTATCGGATGGAGGCGTTGAATGGAATGCACGACACGAACAACGGCAACTCATCAGATATGGAAATGATACATGCAAAGCATGTATACTATTTGCCATCTGTCACGGAGGATGCAGTCAAACAAAATTAGAAACAGAGGTCCAAGAGGGTGGCTGCCTCAAGGGCTTCACTAATGAAGACAAAATTGACTATATCCGAAAGCGTATAGAGGATTTATATAATGAACATAAAACAAACAGGTAGCCTAAGGTATTAAGTAACAGTAAAATTAAAGTGAGAGTCAACAATTAAAATTTAAACAACTAAATACTACATAATCATGAAAAAGATAAAATACAACGTCCTTTCTAACATCAAATTAGAAATGGAACCATTAACAGAAAGTCCGGAAGGATTGCTTCTTGGTGGATTTGTCGGATTGGCAGGTACATATGGACTTGGAACAACTAATGATAAGTGCTCAACGGTACTAGACAATAATGCTTGTAGCAACAATAAATGCACAACATCAGGTAAAAACTATGTATGTAACAATCAAGGTTGCTCGAACAATTCATGCACAAATATTGATTGCACAGGTTCATCGGATAAAAACAACGGATGCACAGAAACAACTGCCCCAGGTACAAAAACAAACACTGAAAACCCTGACGGAATAATTGTTCCAAGATTTATTCTGTAATGGTTTAACAATTGAAGGTAGAGCTAAACATCTGATGGATAGCTCTACCTCTCTCTTAATATATGATTACATCTACTATAATCAATATGAAAAGACTCCTCATTATTTTCAGCACATTTATCGTTGTCTTGTCTCTGAATGCAAAGGTTACGGAATGCAGCATTGCCGGAGTAACAATGGACGAGATGACCAAGTTTCCTGTCGACAGCGTCAAGGTACGCTTGATTGCTGACGATAACAGATGTGTAGATTCCACCTATTGTCTCATGTGTAACTTGAACGGTCGGGAAAGAGCATATTTCTACATCTCAAAGGTACCGCCAGGAGTTTTCACCCTGCAATTGTCGCACCCGAAATATGATGATTACACCATTAAAATCGATACACGAGGAAGAACAGAAAGAAATAATTCCATTAATCTCAAATATATCTATCTGAAAAGAAAGGCCAGACAATTAGGCGAAGCTACGGTGAAAGCTACCCGCATCAAAATGATTCATCGGGGCGATACCATCGTTTATGACGCCGATGCCTTTGAGTTGGCCGAAGGAAGTATGCTTGAAGCCTTGGTAAAGGAATTACCCGGTGTACAACTAAAAGAAGACGGACAGATTTTTGTCAATGGAAGACGGGTTGATGAACTGCTATTGAATGGAAAAGACTTCTTCCGAAATGACCGCTTGGTGCTCTTGGAAAATCTGCCTGCCTATATGGTGAAAAACATCAAGGTCTTTGAAAAGAAAGATAGTATTCGCATCAACGAAAGAAAAATTCTGACCATGGACGTGGTTCTCAAGAAAGAATATGCCGAGGGATGGATTGCCAACGCAGAGTTGGCCGGCGGTACCAACGAACGCTATTTAGGCCGCTTGTTCGGCCTGCGATTTACCGACCACTCGCGCCTGAGCCTGTTTGGGAATAAGAATAACGTAAACGATGCCCGTAAACCTGGGCAGGACGGTAATTGGAATCTGGCTGAAATCTTGGGAGGAAAGCAACGGGTGCAGAAGGCCGGAGTCGACTTCTACGTGGAAGACAGGGAAGGCATTTGGGATTTCAATACGACCAATGAAGTAAATCACATCAACAACCACACGGAGAGCGAACAAACCGCTACTACGTTCCTTCCTTCAAACAATGTTTTCAGCAACCATTTCAATAATGAACATTATAAATCTACACATTGGACCACTCAAAACAGTCTGACGACCCACTGGGGAAGTAAGGAATCATTCGTAAGACCACTCCATACCAAGTTCAGGGTCAATCTCAAATATATCTATCTGAAAAGAAAGGCCAGACAATTAGGCGAAGCTACGGTGAAAGCTACCCGCATCAAAATGATTCATCGGGGCGATACCATCGTTTATGACGCCGATGCCTTTGAGTTGGCCGAAGGAAGTATGCTTGAAGCCTTGGTAAAGGAATTACCCGGTGTACAACTAAAAGAAGACGGACAGATTTTTGTCAATGGAAGACGGGTTGATGAACTGCTATTGAATGGAAAAGACTTCTTCCGAAATGACCGCTTGGTGCTCTTGGAAAATCTGCCTGCCTATATGGTGAAAAACATCAAGGTCTTTGAAAAGAAAGATAGTATTCGCATCAACGAAAGAAAAATTCTGACCATGGACGTGGTTCTCAAGAAAGAATATGCCGAGGGATGGATTGCCAACGCAGAGTTGGCCGGCGGTACCAACGAACGCTATTTAGGCCGCTTGTTCGGCCTGCGATTTACCGACCACTCGCGCCTGAGCCTGTTTGGGAATAAGAATAACGTAAACGATGCCCGTAAACCTGGGCAGGACGGTAATTGGAATCTGGCTGAAATCTTGGGAGGAAAGCAACGGGTGCAGAAGGCCGGAGTCGACTTCTACGTGGAAGACAGGGAAGGCATTTGGGATTTCAATACGACCAATGAAGTAAATCACATCAACAACCACACGGAGAGCGAACAAACCGCTACTACGTTCCTTCCTTCAAACAATGTTTTCAGCAACCATTTCAATAATGAACATTATAAATCTACACATTGGACCACTCAAAACAGTCTGACGACCCACTGGGGAAGTAAGGAATCATTCGTAAGACCACTCCATACCAAGTTCAGGGTCAATATGTCGTACCTTACCCAACAAAGCAGTACACTATCTTCGGGGGCAGAGCTTGATATTCCGCTCGACAGCATACGTCCTTTCTCGCTGCCCTATATACATGCCTTGACATCAGAAAGCAAGTGGTTCTCACACATCCTGAATCGAACCCAGGCCGAAGGGCTGAGCGATAGTTACAGTTTTAGCACGGATGGAGGTCTGGATTTCACTAATCGCAATCCTGACATCAGTGGATTTATCAATTGGGAATACAACAAGCAGAATACCACCAGCTATTATCGCAACACTATCGATTATCCCGCCGACGCCTCAAAAGTGAGTGATTATCGTCATCAATATACGCGGACACCGACCAATGACTATGAGTTGAGCGGAAAATTATACCGTAGCTACCAAATATATAAGATTGAAGCCTATATCAACGCTGACATTCAATACCATTACAACTATCATTCGCAAGACCGAACGCTGTTTGAACTTTCCAAATTAGGCGATCGTCTCTACGACTTACAAACACTGCCCTCTACCACCGATTCGCTACAATTGGCTTTTGATGCGCAAAACAGCTATTATGGTTCTACCTATGACAGCCGCTATGATGTCTTGCTTAACTTCCAAGGAAACGTGCGTAAGGAGAAGCGAAAGGTATTCAACTACAATTTAGATTTCCCCGTCAGGATAACCCACACCAAACTTTTCTATCTCCGGAATCTCCTTCACGAAAGCCGCAGTCGTACTACGACATTCTTTAACCCACAGGTAATTCTCACCTACTATGCCAGAACCTGTCAGTACGTACTGACTTACAATACCGAGGCAACGGCACCTTCGCTGATGTACCAACTGAACTATGTTGACGATGCCAATCCGCTGATGATTCAATTGAATAATCCGGATTTAAAGAACAGGAGGGAACATTTTGTCAATCTGCGAACCTACAAAAGCATTTTCTCCGGCGTACTGACTAATACGGTTACCTACCGAATCATCAACAACGCTTTGGCCATGGGTTTCCTCTATGACCCGCAAACCGGCGTGCGTACCACCCGGCCCGACAATGTTAATGGGAACTGGTCACTACAGGGAAATGCCGATTACAACGGTTCACCTGACAAGAAGAAAATGCTCACGGTTGAATCACACACAGGCTATGGTTACCTGCACAGTGTGGACCTGACGGGAACTACTGCCGTGGAGCGGAGCAAGGTAAACACGTTCAATCTGAATGAAGAACTCAGCCTCAAGTATAAGATCCGTCATCATCAGATCGGCGTAAAAGGAAAGGTGGCTTGGTCGAACATCTCCAGCGACCGCGAGAATTTCACCAACATGAACGTGGCCGACTTCAACTACGGACTGACGGCCCTGCTGCAACTGCCCTGGAAGCTGCAGTTCTCCACCGACCTGACGATGTACAGCCGTCGCGGTTACGAATCGTCGTCGATGAACACCAACGACCTCGTCTGGAACGCCCGTCTGAGCCGCACCTTCCTCGGCGGCAGCCTCACCTGCTTCGTCGACGGTTTCGACCTCCTGGGCAACCTCTCGAACGTGAACCGCACGGTCAACGCCCAAGGCCGCACCGAGACGCGCTATAACGTGGTGCCCCGCTACGCCATGCTCCATGTGATCTACCGACTCAACAAACAACCCAAGAAAAAGAATCAATAAGGAGTAGTTCCGATGGCATTGAAGTTCACCCGACAGTTTGACCAAATGGACTGCGGGCCGGCCTGCATCCG
>CALZOH010000016.1 GCA_945827465.1 uncultured Prevotellaceae bacterium | reverse complement strand
CATGTGATATCACACTAACCTTTCTCCAGTGAAGAGTAAGCCTCGTGTGGTATCACACAGACCTTACTCCAGTGAAGAGTAAAAATCAAGTGCTCACAAATTCATTGCTATCTTGAATTGCGTATGTTTCTATCATTGAAGAAGGAGGTAAACACCCGCCTGGATGTTTACCTCCTCCTTCTTCATAAAGTGTGATGCTGCTTGGCAGATTTACAGCTTAACCGACTTGCTGCGTGCTTTCGATTCGTTGTGCAGGCGGTCGAGCACGGTCACTACGTAGCGATATTTGGTGGAACCGTCCTCGTAGGGCAACTTCAGATAATTCTGATTGGTGATACATACAATGTGAGAGGCATCGTTCAGGTCCTTGCGCTCGCCGGGACCAAAGCGATAGACCACGTATTGATGTGCCTTGTCCATTTCAGTGCGCGCCGAAGGTTCGAGCCATACAAGAATCAGACCGTCGGGTGTCCAGATATCCTTGAGACCTTTCACCTTGGAGGGAGCCTTGTTGTCGATGAAGGGCATGAGCGGCTGCAGGGCGGGATGGGTGTGATACATCTGACGGAGAGCCGTGGCATAGTTGCCATGATTCTCAGCTATGGCGGCTGAATACCACTGACAGCTTCCAACGACGTTGGGTAGTGTGCGCTGCAACTTCATCTTGGCAGGCAACTGGTTAATGGTTTCGTCGTTGGGGTCGGTATATTTAACGGTGCGGTCAACGTCTTGTCCGACGATGAGCGGACGGTTGGTGCTCTGTGACGACCACCAGCGAATCAGTGTGTCGTAGTCGGCCGTGGGGTGACCAATCTGCCAGTAGATTTGGGGCATGCAGTAGTCCACCCAACCTTCGTTCACCCATTTCAGAACATCGGCATACAGGTTGTCGTAGTTCTGCAGTCCGCGGGTCTTGCTGCCGGGAATGTTGCTGCCCGACTGCTCGTTGTGATAGATGCCGAAGGGCGAAACGCCAAACTTCACCCAGGGCTTCACACTGCGGATGGTCTCGTGCAGTTGGCGGATGAGCAGATTCACATTGTCGCGCCGCCAGTCGGCAATGTTGCCAAAGCCGCGCGGGTCGGCCTCGTAAGTAGCCTGGTCAGGTATTTCGAGTCCGGTTTGCGGATAAGGATAGAAGTAGTCGTCCATGTGGAATCCGTCCACATCGTAGCGATTGAGAATGTCGGTGGCAATGCGGCAAATCCAGTCGCGGTTCTCTTTCAGTCCGGGGTTGAAGAGAACAAGGTCGCCATATTCCAAGAAACGTTCGGGGTGTTGTATGTAAGGGTGCATGGTCGACATTTCCTTGGTGCCGGCCGTCTTGGCGCGATAAGGATTGATCCAGGCATGCAGTTCCATGCCGCGTTTGTGGCATT
The DNA here is from genome assembly GCA_945827465.1 of uncultured Prevotellaceae bacterium. Classification (GTDB taxonomy): domain Bacteria; phylum Bacteroidota; class Bacteroidia; order Bacteroidales; family Bacteroidaceae; genus UBA6382. The sequence continues at coordinate 22,644 of CALZOH010000016.1, read as the reverse complement.
CGTCAACCATCCACTCCAGAGGGTCCCAATAGGGTTGGGGAGCTTGTCCCTGCCGACCGGTCAGGTAGCGGCTCCAGGGTTCCAGTTCACTGGCATAAAGGGCATCTCCGGCGGCTCTGACCTGGAAAATTACGGCATTGCAATGGATGTCTTGCAGGGCATCGAGGTGTTGCGTCAGTTTTGCGCGCATGGCCTCGGGCGAAAGGCCTTGGAACTGTCCGTTGACACATTGTATCCAACTGCCGCGAAATTCGCGCTTGGGTTCGGGCAGAGATTGCGCAGCAGCAGGCAGAGCCGGGCACAGCGCGTAACATAATAACAGAAGGGAGATGATGAGCTTTTTCATTTGAATCATTTATTTGCGGCGCCAAAATTACGAATTTCTTTCTAACTTTGCCAACTTTAAAACAGAGTAGTTAAAGATAATGGATATACAGACGGCAACTTCACCCCTTCCTCAGGATGACAAAAGTTCCAGCAACTCTTCTTCTTCAATCACGGCCAAAGGTGTTCGCGTCAATAATTTGAAGAATATCGACGTCGAATTGCCCCGTGGCAAGTTCATCGTAATTACCGGACTCTCGGGTTCGGGAAAGTCGTCGTTGGCATTCGATACTCTGTATGCCGAAGGTCAGCGACGCTACGTAGAGAGTCTCTCGGCTTATGCGCGTCAGTTTCTGAGTCGCATGAGAAAGCCCGATTGCGACTTTATCAACGGCATTCCGCCGGCCATTGCCATTGAACAGAAGGTGAGCAGCCGTAATCCACGTTCAACGGTGGGTACCTCCACTGAAATCTATGACTACCTTCGCATGCTCTTTGCCCGCATCGGCAAAACCTATTCGCCCATCAGCGGTGAAGAAGTGAAGCGCAATACGATTGAAGACGTCATGGCCTGCGCCGCCGGCTATGGCGAGGGCACCCGCTTCACGGTATTGGCTCCGATGCACCTGCCCGAAGGTCGCGACCTGCGTCAGCAACTCGAAATAGAACTCAAACAAGGTATCACGCGCATTGACCTCAACGGTGAGATGGTGTTGATCGAAGACTTCTTACGCGATGAGTCTGCCTGGAACGGTGAGTTGCCTTACCTGCTCATCGACCGTTTGAGCGTGAGCAGCGAGGCCGACAGCCTTTCGCGTTTTGCCGACTCGGTTGAGACCGCCTTCTACGAGAGCGACGGACAATGCTTCCTGCGTTTCTATCCCTCCAAAATCCTGCACCGATTCTCCACCGCCTTTGAGGCCGATGGCCTGCGTTTTGAAGAACCCACCGACCAGATGTTCTCGTTCAATTCCCCCGCCGGCGCATGTCCCACTTGCGAAGGTTTTGGCCGGGTAATGGGCATTGACGAATCGCTGGTCATCCCGGATACCTCTAAAAGTGTCTACGATGGCGCCGTGATGTGCTGGCGCGGAGAGAAAATGGGAGAATGGAAGACGGAGTTCTGCAATCGTTTCGGTCGGCGCGGCTTCCCCATCTTTGAACCCTACTTCAACCTTACGCAGAAACAGAAGGATTGGCTTTGGCACGGCGATGCAGAAGAGCGAGCCTTGCCCGAAGACGAGCAGGTGAGCATTGATGCCTTCTTCCGGATGGTGCAGCGCAATCAATATAAGATACAATATCGCGTGATGCTGGCCCGTTATCGTGGCAAAACAACCTGTCCCGACTGTCACGGACGACGATTGAAGAAAGAAACCGACTATGTGAAAATCAACGGACGCAGCATCTCCGACCTTGTGGTGCTTTCCATTGAAGAACTGCGCGACTTCTTCGACCATTTGGAACTTTCAGAGCACGACGTGCAGGTAGCCGACCGTCTGTTGAACGAAATCAGAACCCGTTTGCGCATCATGTGCGAAGTGGGACTGGGGTATCTCACCCTCAACCGGACTGCCAATACCCTCTCGGGCGGAGAAAGTCAGCGCATCAACCTGGCCACATCGTTAGGAAGCAGTCTCATCGGCTCACTCTACATCTTGGATGAACCCAGCGTGGGCTTGCACAGTCGCGATACCGACCGTCTGATTCAAGTCTTGCGCAGTTTGCAGGAGTTGGGCAACACGGTAGTAGTCGTTGAGCACGACGAGGAGATCATCCGGTCCGCCGATTACATCATCGACATTGGTCCCGATGCCGGACGCCTGGGCGGACAAGTCGTTTATCAGGGAGATATGCGTAACCTGCAAAAAGGTACGAAGAGCCACACCGTGCGCTACCTCTTGGGCGAAGAAACCATACCCGTACCCTCCAGTCGCCGACGTTGGAATCGGGCCATCACCATACGGGGAGCGCGTGCCAACAACCTCAAAGGCATCGATGTGAACTTTCCGCTCAACGTGATGACCGTTGTAACCGGCGTGAGCGGTTCCGGCAAGAGTACGTTGGTCAATACCATTCTTTATCGGGCCATGAAACGCTACTTCGACGAACCCGAAGAACGTCCCGGAGAACATCTCGCATTGGAGGGCGACCTTGACCGCGTGAAAGGAGTGACCTTTATCAATCAAGAAAGTATTGGCAAGTCGTCGCGAAGCAATCCTGTTACCTACGTCAAGGCCTACGACGAGATTCGCCAGCTCTTCGCCGACCAGAAGTTGTCGCGTCAGATGGGCTTCACCCCTCAATACTTCTCGTTCAATGCCGAAGGCGGACGTTGCGAAGAGTGTAAAGGCGATGGAGTCATCAAAGTGCCCATGCAGTTCATGGCCGATCTGACGGTAGAGTGTGAATCCTGTCATGGCAAACGCTTCAAGAAAGACGTGCTCGAAGTCCAGTTTGAGGGCAAAAACATCTACGACATCCTGGAGATGACGGTAGACGAAGCGATCGAGTTCTTTATAAAACATGGTCAGAACCGAATCGCCCGTCGCATTCTTCCTTTGCAGGAGGTAGGACTTGGTTACATCAAACTCGGACAAACCAGTTCGACCCTATCGGGAGGTGAAAACCAGCGCGTAAAACTCGCTTACTACTTAGGAACGGAGAAGGCGCAGCCCACACTCTTCATCTTCGACGAACCGACAACCGGACTTCACTTCCACGACATCCACATCCTGCTCAAAGCCTTCAATGCCTTGGTCCAGAGAGGTCACACCCTAGTGATCATCGAACACAATCTCGAAGTCATCAAGAATGCCGACTATCTGATAGACTTAGGTCCCGAAGGCGGACATCAAGGAGGCTATTTGGTGGCAGCCGGAACACCCGAAGAGGTCGTTCGGCAAGGCAAAGGATACACTGCCGCCTATTTGCGCGAAAAATTAAAGCCAACCAAACAATCCAACTAAAACTTGTTAGCGTGATGACCGATAGGTCAGAAAACATGGACGGGTAACACACATTGTTGCCCGCCCAATGAATCTACGCGCGAAAAAAATCGTACTTTTGCGCCAATATCACAAGTCCTTTACAGAATTGTAGGAAGAAGAAACCTAACAAGCAATAAGTAGTAACAAACAAGCAATATGAAGAAGCAATTCAAGAAAGTCATTGTACTCGGTTCGGGCGCACTCAAAATTGGTCAGGCCGGTGAGTTTGACTATTCAGGTTCGCAAGCGCTCAAGGCTTTGCGTGAAGAAAACATCCGTTCAGTATTGGTAAATCCCAACATTGCCACCATTCAGACATCAGAAGGAGTGGCCGATACGGTTTATTTCTTGCCTGTCACTCCCCATTTCGTTACTGAAATCATCAAGAAAGAACGTCCCGACGGTATTTTGTTGGCCTTTGGCGGACAGACTGCACTTAATTGCGGTACCGAACTCTATCGTACCGGTGTGTTGAAAGAATACGGCGTCGAAGTACTCGGTACCGGTGTTGAGGCTATCATGGATACCGAAGACCGAGACCTTTTTGTCAAGAAACTCGATCAAGCCCAACTGAAGACACCGCGCAGTCATGCCGTAGAAGGCATGGACGAAGCGCTCCAAGCCGCTCAATCGTTGGGTTATCCCGTGATGATTCGCTCGGCATACGCTTTGGGCGGATTAGGATCAGGTATTTGTCCCGACGAAAAGAAATTCCGCGAGATTGCCGAGAGTGCCTTCACCTTTGCACCCCAAATCCTGGTAGAAGAATCGTTGAAAGGCTGGAAAGAAATAGAGTTTGAAGTGATCCGCGATGCCAATGACCATTGCTTCACAGTTGCTTCCATGGAGAACTTCGATCCGCTCGGCATTCATACCGGTGAAAGTATTGTAGTAGCACCTACCTGCTCGCTCTCACCCGAACAAGTGTCGATGCTTCAGGAAATCTCCATCCGTTGTGTGCGTCATCTCAACATTGTAGGCGAGTGCAACATTCAGTTTGCCTTCCAATCTGAAACCAACGACTATCGCATCATCGAGGTAAACGCTCGTCTGAGCCGTTCGTCTGCTTTGGCTTCCAAGGCAACCGGTTATCCGTTGGCTTTTGTGGCTGCCAAGATCGCTTTAGGCTATACCCTCGACCAAATTGGTGAGATGGGTACTCCCAACTCGGCTTATGCAGCTCCGCAATTGGACTACATGATCTGTAAGATACCTCGTTGGGACCTTACCAAGTTCGCCGGTGTGAGCCGTCTCATCGGTTCGTCCATGAAATCTGTTGGCGAAATCATGAGCATCGGTCGCTCCTTCGAGGAAATGATCCAGAAAGGTCTGCGAATGATTGGTCAGGGCATGCACGGATTTGTGGGCAACGACCATACCCATTTTGAGAATGTGGAAGAAGAGTTACAGAATCCTACCGACCTTCGCGTCTTTGCGATTGCACAAGCCTTGGAAGAGGGCATCAGTGTTGAACGCATTGAGGAACTCACCAAGATCGACGCCTGGTTCCTGACACGCATGAAGCACATCGTTGATCTCAAACACCAGTTGCAGTCCTTCAATAGTTTGGAGGAAATCAGCGACGAGATGATGAGAGAAGTGAAGGCAGCAGGTTTCAGCGACTTCCAAATAGCCCGTTTTGTGCTCAAACCGACAGGTAATATGGAAAAGGCCAACCTTCTTGTTCGTCAAAATCGTAAGCAGCGTGGAATTTTACCGGCCATTAAGCGCATCAATACCGTTGCCAGCGAACATCCGGAGTTGACCAACTACTTATATGCCACTTATGCCACCGAAGGATATGATATCAACTACTACCAGAATGAGAAATCGGTGATTGTATTGGGTTCTGGTGCCTATCGCATCGGTAGCTCAGTTGAGTTTGACTGGTGTTCGGTGAATGCAATTAATACGGCACGCCGTTTAGGTTATAAATCTATTATGATTAACTATAATCCTGAAACGGTAAGTACCGATTACGATATGTGCGACCACCTCTACTTCGATGAGTTGAGTTTAGAGCGTGTACTCGACATCATTGACCTTGAGCAGCCGCGTGGAGTCATTGTGAGCGTGGGAGGCCAGATTCCGAACAACTTGGCCATGAAGCTTTATCGTCAGGGCGTTCCCGTTTTGGGTACTTCTCCCGTTGATATTGACCGGGCTGAAAACCGTGACAAGTTCTCCGCCATGCTCGACAAGCTCGGCATCGACCAGCCAGCTTGGCGCGCGTTGACATCGCTTGAAGATATTCGCAGTTTTGTAAGTCAAGTGGGCTATCCCGTTTTGGTGCGTCCTTCTTATGTACTTTCCGGTGCTGCCATGAACGTATGTTACAATGATGAGGAGTTGAAACGCTTCTTGGAGATGGCAACCGAAGTGAGCAAGGACTTCCCCGTAGTGGTTTCACAGTTCATGCAAGATACGAAGGAGATTGAATTCGATGCAGTGGCCGACCACGGAAACATTGTGGAGTATGCCATCTCTGAGCACATCGAATACGCCGGTGTTCACTCCGGTGATGCCACGATGGTGTTCCCGGCACAGCACATTTACTTCTCCACCGTTCGTCAGATCAAGAAAATCTCTTGCAAGATAGCCAAGGAACTCAACATTTCAGGTCCTTTCAACATTCAGTACTTGGCCAAAGACCGCCAAGTGAAGGTGATCGAATGTAATCTACGTGCTTCACGCAGTTTCCCCTTCGTAAGCAAGATTCTGAAACATAATTTCATCGAGACAGCAACCCGTATCATGCTTGATGCACCTTATACTCCGGCAGGAAAAGGCGAGTTCGACATTGACCGAATCGGAGTGAAGGCATCACAATTCTCTTTTGCCCGTCTGCAAAATGCAGACCCCGTGCTGAGCGTCGATATGTCGTCCACCGGAGAGGTAGGTTGCTTGGGTGATGACTTTAACGAAGCTCTGTTGAATGCTTTGATTGCTACCGGATATACTCTTCCGAAGCAGTCAGTGCTGATTTCTTCGGGTAGTGCCAAGGAAAAGGTTGATCTCTTGGAACCTGCTCGAATGTTATCGTCTAAAGGCTTCAAGATATATGGTACCGAGGGAACGGCTCGCTTCTTCAACGACAACGGAATACCTGCTGAGGCCGTAGCATGGCCTGACGAGAATGGCGAAAACAATGTGCTGAACATGATTTCACAACATCAGTTCGATTTAATTGTCAATGTTCCGAAAAATCACTCTAATCGTGAACTGACCAATGGTTATCGCATCCGTCGTAGCGCTATCGATCACAATATACCTTTGATGACCAATACGCGTTTGGCTAAAGCCTTCATCGAAGCCTTCTGCAACCTCCGTGAAGAGGATTTGCAGATCAAGAGTTGGCAAGAATACCTTTAACAGAATCATTCAATCCATATCGGAAGGCCCTGACTCTTGTAAACAATGTAGTCAGGGCCTTTCTTTAAATACTCGTTTATACCTTATAGAATATATAAAGATGATAGAAAACCTGCAACTCCTCACAAACGAAGTCGGTCGAATCGCCCGAGTGGGTGGTCAGTTCCTGAGGGAGGCTCGCACCACGTTCGACAGCCGTAAAATTGAGACAAAACATACTCACGACTATGTGAGTTATGTTGATCGGGAGTCCGAACAGCGTTTGGTGGCTCAATTAGATGCCCTTTTGCCCGAAGCAGGGTTTATCACCGAAGAGGGAACCGTTTCCAACAGCGGTGAATCCTCTCTCAAATGGGTGATAGACCCTTTGGACGGCACGACCAACTTTCTTCGCGACAATGCACCCTATTGTATCAGCATTGCCTTGGTTGACGAAAGCGAAATACTGCTTGGCGTTGTCTATGAAGTGTGTCGCGACGAACTCTATACGGCCTATCGCGACGGCGATGCTTGTCTCAACGGCCGTCCCATTCATGTGAGCGATGTATCAAGCCTTGACGATGCTTACGCCATTTTGGAACTTCCTTATAATGTGCGTGAATACAAGGCTACCGGCCAATTTCTCTATCAGTCGCTCTATGGCAATACCGCTTGTCTGCGTATGCCCGGTTCGGCAGCCGCTGCCCTTTGTTATATAGCCGCCGGTCGCTTCGATATTTGGTTTGAAGCCTTCATCGGACGTTGGGATTACATGGCAGGAGCCCTTATCGTACGCCGTGCCGGAGGTATGGTCACCGATTTTTTAGGTTGCTCTGATGTGAGCAACACCCATCATATCGCAGCCACCAATGGCCGTCTTCACAACCATCTGCTCACCTTGCTGGGAAAGTCCTTACCCGAGGGCGTCAGTCCTATTTCTTCCGAAGAAAAATAATAAAAACCTATCGGGAAATTTAACTTTCGCTAAAGCATGAGGTCAAAAGAGTGTATGAGCTCCAAAACGGAGGCTTGAAACATCATCCGTCAATCGTTCACTTCATGCGTTACAAAGAAGAAGACATCCTGAAACAACTCCAGACCGATCCCCAGCTCGGATTTCGCAGCCTGATGGCCAAATATATGCGTCCCGTCTATTGGCACGTTCGCCGCATGGTCGTTTCTCATGATGACGCTGAGGATATTACCCAGGAGACCTTCGTGCGCATCTTCAAATCCATTGGGAACTTTCGAGGCGACTGCGCTTTGTCGTCGTGGATCTATAGAATAGCAACCAATGAAGCGCTGCGGGCGTTAAACAGCCGCAAGGATTGTGTGGGAATTGACGATGCAGGCCCTGACGTCTTCAATCTCAAGGCAGATGAGTATATTGACTATCATCACGCCTCGGAAGTGAAACTGCAGAAGGCTATTCATTCCCTTCCCACCAAGCAACAACTCACTTTCAACCTCCGTTATTATGACGAAATGGAGTATTCTGAGATTGCCGACATCACCGGAGCCACCGCCGTCACGGCAAAAGTGAATTATCACATCGCGAAACGTAAGATTATCGAATATATGAATTCAAACGAATAAAAGCCATGGAATCAAACCGTTTTAACTTCAATCAAGTAGGGAAGCAAATGCCCTATAACGTACCGGAAAATTTCTTCGACCGGCTGGAAGAAAACATCCTGGCCCAAACGAAGGAGATAACACCTGTTCCCTCAGCCATGTCTTGCCGCCCGCTTCTCCGTATTCAAACCATCGGAAGCGCACTCTTGGCCATAGCAGCCTCTCTCACGCTCTTCTTTGTGCTTTACACCCACCGACCCGACACTTCTAACGGTCTGGCATGTATCGAACAGGCATTCAACAGCCTTAACACAGAAGATCAGAACTTCTTGATCGAAACATATCAGGATGATTTATTTATCGAAGAACAAGTTAACGTAGAGTAAAGTATTTAGATCATGAAATTGAAAGTCATTTTAATTGTTACCTGCCTCTTCTTGATGGCCGGAAGTTGGAGTCAAGCGATGGCACAACATGATGAGAACCGTCACATGAAGCGTGAGCAGCTGGCAGAGGCTCAGGCAAAGCACATTGCCAAAGGTCTTGAACTGGATGATGATAAAACCAAACGCTTCGTAGAAACTTTCTGCGAGTGTCAGAAGTCCATGTGGGCTCTTGGTGCCAAATATCGCCGAGCGCATGATGCCAAGCAGGCTCGTGAACTTACCGAAGAAGAAATAAAGGCTGAGTTCAAGCAGCGTTTTGCACAAAGTCGCAGTGTGATTGATATTCGTGAAAAGTATTACAAGGAGTACAGCCGTTTTCTCACACAAAAGCAAATCAAGAAGATGTATGAACTGGAGCGGCAGAGCATGGATCGCATCATGAAGCATCAGAACGGGCCCGGTGGCCGTCAGATGCAAAAGAAGAAGTAAAGTAAATCATTGAAAGAATGTTTTTGGTTAAGTCCTGCAGGCCGTTCTGTGCCTGTAGGACTTCCTTTTTCTACTCCTGTAAAGTGGATTCAGAACTGAAAACAAACTCCGGAAGTTTCGTTCATCTCTTCCCGTTGTGGGATGATGGCTCCGAAACTTCCGGAAGGCTGATATTCTCCTGACAAGAGGCCCAATGGCCCTGGCAGAGGCTTATTGAAAGTGATTCAATCGGCTGAGAATTTTTCCTAAGATGTCAAACTCTAAGTTGACGCGTGTGCCGGGTTCGATGGCATGGAAATTAGTGTGTTCAAACGTAAAGGGAATAATGTTCACCTGAAAACTATTGTCGGTGGGATTACATACCGTCAGGCTCACACCGTTCACTGTTACAGAACCTTTGTCTACCGTAAAGTAGCCATGGCGTGCCATTTCTTGGTTGAGCGGATATTCAAAAGTATAAATGTAACTTCCGCCGGCCTCTTCCCTTGAAGTGCACACGGCAGTCTCATCTACATGCCCTTGAACAATATGACCGTCGAGTCGGTCGCCTACTGCCATGGCTCGCTCCACATTCACCTCGTCGCCCACCTTCAGATCGCCCAAGTTCGAGCGCTCCAGCGTCTCTCGCATGGCTGTCGTAGTATAGGTATCACCCTCCACGGTGACAATCGTCAGGCACACGCCGTTGTGAGCAAGGCTCTGAGCCGGTTTCAGTTCCTTCCCAAAGGGGCAACGCAGTGTGAAGTTTACATTTTCTTGTTCTTTCTCGATGGCCACAACAGTTGCCATTCCTTCAATAATTCCTGAAAACATATAAATAAATAATGTATAGGTTGTTTTAGTTTGAGTGCAAAGATAGTGCAAGGCGAGCGCAACTCCAAAAAATAATCTGCAAGATTTATTTTTGGTTTTGCCGAGCCGCCGCCTATCTTATCCAAAGAAGTGCAAGGCGAGCGCAATTCCAAAAAATAATCTGCAAGATTTATTTTGTCAGGGTTGAGCCGCTGCCATGTCATTGATGAGAAAAGGAGAAACTGAACAGAAGGATTTATAGTAATAATGTGTTGAAGAATAGGTGGAATATAGTTCCGGAGAGTTGAATCTTACCTTGTGTTTATTTTCTTCCTTTTTTTGAAATATAAAACCAGTAAACACAGAGGGGTGAAAATGAAGTTTAGATTTGTTTATGTCACAAATTTATCATACATTTGTGGCAAAATAGAAGTGTTAATGGCTGCACAAAGTGTTTATAATGAAATTAAAAGGAAGGTTGAATCCTCAAAAAGGGGAAAACTGTTCTTTCCCGACGATTTTCACTCGGCATCTTCCGATGCCGTGCGTTCGGCATTGGCGCGTTTGTGTCGTGCAGGCGATCTGATGCGTGTGGCACATGGTATTTATTGTTATCCGCAGGTTGACAAGAAGTGGGGAAGTGGTTTTATTCTGCCTTCAATCGAGGAAATCGCCAAGGGAATCGCTACGCGTGACAAAGTGAGAATTGCTCCGGTGGGTGCATACGTGTTAAACAAGTTGGGACTGTCTACCCAAATACCGGCCAATGTTGTATTTGTTACAGATGGTTCTGGTCGGCGTGTTTCCATAGGAAAAGGGAAAGGTATTTTGTTTAAACATACATCGGAGATGCGTACTTTTGCCTTTCGTTCTCCCTTGATGCAACTGATTGTGACAGCGATGCGTGAGATAGGCGAGCATCAGATTACCGATGAGCAGATGACCATCATCGGGGAACATCTCAAACATGTGGCTGAAGTGGATTATCAGAAAGATATACAACTGGCGCCGATATGGGTGCGCAAAAAACTTTCACAACGATGAGTTTTGCGGATTTATCAGTAATTGATCGTCAGAAAATAATCCGTCGTGTACAGCTCGAGAATGGATTGCACCTGCAGATTATAGAAAAAGACTGGTGGGTAACGGCTGTGTTGCGCGCTTTATTCTCTTAGCCCTATTCGGCACACATTTCTTTCAAAGGTGGAACCAATCTGAGCAAATGTTGGCATCTCATTAGCCGTATGTCCGAAGATGTCGACATTGCCATAGACCGTGAGTTTCTTGGATTTAGCGGTCAATTGTCCAAGAATCAGATCAGTGATAAACTGCGTCGTGCCTCCTGCTCGTTTGTCAGGGAAAAGTTACAGTATGATTTGACTGAACAACTTGTCCGAAATGGTATTTCCAAAGATAAATTCTCTGTGTACGTGAATGTGACACCTGTTACAACTACTGATCCTGAAATAATAGAGATATCTTATGATCCTGCAATCAACGAAAATACCTATATTCGTCCAAAGGTAATCATTGAAGTGAGCGGGCGTTCTATGAACGAACCTGTTGCACCTGTTTCTCTGAGGTCATTCATCGACGAAATTTTCCTTCATACACCTTTTACAGAGAAGGAGTTTGAAGTCCGTGCTGTTCTGCCGCAACGTACATTTCTTGAAAAGGTATTCCTGCTTCATGAGGAGTTTGCTAAACAGGGTGAAATACGTACTGAACGGATGTCGAGACATCTTTATGACATTGGTCAAATCATGGACACGCCGATCGCAGAGGCCGCTTTGAGTGACAAAGAACTTTATCAGTCTGTTGTTGAACATCGTCGCACCTTTATTGGTTTGCGTGGTTTCGACTATGATACTTTGCAGCCGTCCAAACTGCATATTATTCCGCCGGGAACTATCATGGAGGGGTGGCGAAAGGATTATAAGGTAATGCAAGAAACGATGATTTACGGTGAATCCCTTCCGTTTGACCATTTGATAGATAAAATCCGTAGGTTGAATGATAGAATCAATCAGGTAGGATAAGGATGTTCCCTAAATATCTCCAATGGGTGATGATTTATGCCCATTAACTTGTCGGGCTTTCTCTCCGAATTTTCTTTTACTCAGTCCACCATTAGTGACAGGATGGGGTGGAGGGGTTCCAAGAGCCATTCCGTGGCTTGGGCCGGTGTCATGATCGGGTCGGAGGCTTCTGCCGGTCCTCCTACGAGGCAGCGGCCGTGGTTGAGGACGTAGGTTGTGTTGTGGTGGTCGAACAAGTGGTCGCCGCAGACCCTGAATCTCCCGTTTCTTTCGGGCTGGGCTTGTGCGCAGAGACTTGCCAGACGTGGCAAGTCGAGTACCCGGGCCATGCCACCCGTTTTTTCGTCCGAGGTGAAGTCTCGCAGCAGGAGCGGAGCGTTCTTCCCCCGGTGTCGGGCCACATGTCGCAGCAGTTCAAGGCCATTTTCCGGCTCACCCATCAGTTCGCTCACGCGCAGCGTGGTTCCCCTTTGCTCCACGACGGCTACGGCCTGCAAGTTACCCTCTCTTCTCAGTCCATAGAGCCCTCCGCCGTCCATCTGTATGCTTTTCATCACCGTCATCAGTTGTTCCCGACTGTGCAACAGGCCGCACTTTCTTCCTTTCAGTTCCTTTTCGATAAATTGCAGCCATTCCTCGCTCAATAGCGTGGTCTGTGCCATTTGTCCGAACGTCGGTTCTCCCTCGGGCGTGATGTAACGGTCGGTGTAGTGAAAGCAGTTGGCAAATGCGAAGTGGTTGCCGTAGTAGCGGCGGTTGCGTTCATTCGAGGGGATAAGGGTGACGAGCAGCCGGCCTTCGGCTTTCAAGGTGCGCAAAGCCTCTTCCACCACCTTGGCCGCCCATCCTCTTCGGCGATAACAGCCTGCCGTGGCCAGTCCACACAGATAACTCACCTCGGCCGTCTCTTCACCCACTTTCATCAGGTACGGTTTGCAGTAGGTACCGGCTATCAACCGATGATGCAGTTTCACTCCAAAGGCTTCGCCCCGCTCAAAATGTCGGGGCAGAAACATCTTGACAAAAGGTTTTGGGTCACCGAACACTTTTTGCCAGAGTGCCCCGTATTGATGCCTGAAAGAGCGTTCAGATAACTTTTCCATCGTGAAAATGATGACGTGCCATCACGGCGTATTTCTTCAGAATCACCTCGGGACGGTATGAAAGTTTCGATTTTCGTAGTCCTTCCAACCCGAGGTCTTCCTCCCGATTAATCAGTTCGTATTGTTCCGGCAGGTGACGCACAAATTCCCGGTTGATGAGGGCAAAAGCTCCTTCGTAGAAGGGGTGCGCCTTTTCCACGCACACGTCAAACACGCGGGGCGTAATCTCCGCACCGTAAGTGAAGGCCACCAACTCGCCATTCACGGTCACCGCGCCGCCCAGTCCGCCCAGTTGCTCCCAGTTTTCAAACACCCGCATCATCGACAGGCGTTCATTCCTCACGGCCGGCAACTGCTCGTCGGCTTCTTGGTCCATCCATTGTGCGTCGAGGTCCAGACAGGCGTCAAACAGGTTGGGTGTCAGCGGGTGGTATTCATATCCGGGGTAGCTTTTGCAGAATTTATTCACGTGGTTGCGTTTGGGCTGCAACTTTTTGCCTGTCAGCGTGGCCAGGGATTCGCGTCGGTAGATGTAGTCACAGTAGTTTCGGTTGTATTCATACATGAAATAGTCCGGCCGAGCGGCTTCGATCATCGGTAGCGTCTCTTCGTTCACGCCCATGAGCAAAAACGGGTGGTTCATGCTCCCTGCCTCTTCCACCAACAGGTCGAGCACCTCGCCAATGCGCCCCTTATCGCACATCATCATATAGGCCGTGTGGCCGTCGGCCACAAAACGATAGACCAGCAGGTCTTGCCGCTCCGCTACTTCCGTCTGATAGAGAAATTGCCAACTGAAAATGTTCATGAAGTTCAGGTCACAGTTCATCCCGAGCAGGTTCTCGGCATGTTTTTGGTGCAGATGCAGGTCGTTGAGGCCTACTGCGTGAAAGGAGAGTGGTTGCGTCATACGTGGCAGGGTGTTTGTCGTGGGTTAGTAAAACAGCTGTTTCAGCAGCAGGAACAATGCCGGCACGAATAAGGCCGGCAAGAGGTTCAGTGTCTTACAATTTTTAATGTTGAGCAGGTTCAATCCGGTGGAGAGAATCAATACACCGCCCACAATCGAGACTTCCGTAATGAGTTCTTGCGACATGAACTCGCTCGCGTAGAGTGTGAGCAGGTAGATAGCCCCTTGCCAGCAAAAAAGTACGGGTGCCGCCAACACCATACCCACTCCGTAGGTCGAAGCCAGCACTGCCGAGGTCACAAAGTCCAGTGTTGCATTGGTGTAGAGATAGGTATTGTCGCCGTGTAAGGCACTGTTCATCGGCCCGACCATCGAGAGCGTGCCGATGCAGTATAGCAAAATGCCGGTGGTGAGTCCCTTGGCCAGTTCATTGCCCGAAACACGCTCTGCCAAGTGGGTCATGCGGTCGTCTAAGCGCAATATCGTACCGATAATGCCTCCAACGGCCAACGAGAGGATAAATAACACAGGATATTCACTGCTCCTCATGTGGTTTAAGGCCGTGTTCGTACCCAAAATCAGGGTGCAGAGCCCCAGGGCATTGTATAACACGCCTACATATTTCTCGTGGATACCTTTCTTAATGGCTGCTCCCAGCAGACTGCCGGCTATAATAGTGGTCGTATTTACAATCGTACCTAACATAATCCATCTTTTTTCGGTCGCAAAGGTAACAAGATTGTCGGTTTTAGGCTGTTTTTAGCTTCAATTATGATTATTTCTCTTTATGAGATACACACTTTTTATGGATATGTGTAATTTTGCAAGAAAGAAATCATCCGTTATCCATAATAAGTAAATGAAAAGAAGAATCCAATTCAGTCTCGTTTATCGCGATATGTTTCAATCCTCCGGTAAGTTTCAGCCGCGCAAGGATCAGTTGGTCAGAGTAGCTCCGGCTATTATTGACATGGGTTGTTTTGCGCGTGTTGAGACCAATGGTGGAGCTTTTGAGCAAGTCAACTTGCTCTATGGCGAAAATCCTAACCATGCCGTGCGTGCCTTTACGGCTCCTTTCCACAAAGTGGGCATTAAAACCCACATGTTAGACCGTGGTCTCAACGCCTTGCGCATGTATCCCGTTCCGGCAGATGTTCGTAAGCTCATGTATAAGGTTAAACATGCTCAGGGCACTGACATCACCCGAATATTCTGTGGCTTAAATGATGTTCGCAATATCATCCCCAGCATTCAATATGCCAAAGAAGGTGGCATGACGCCTCAAGCCACCCTATGCATCACTACCTCGCCCATCCATACAGCCGAATACTACAGCAGCATTGCCGACCAGCTCATCGCTGCCGGTGCTGAGGAGATTTGTTTGAAAGACATGGCCGGAATCGGACAACCTGCCATGCTGGGCAAGCTCACCGCCATGATCAAGAAGAATCACCCCAACATTATTATTCAGTACCACGGTCACAGCGGCCCCGGACTTTCCATGGTATCCATCTTAGAAGTTTGCCGCAATGGTGCTGACGTGATCGATACGGCTGTAGAGCCGCTCAGTTGGGGTAAGGTTCATCCTGACATTATCTCTGTGCAGAGCATGTTAAAGAATTATGGCTTTGATGTAGCCGATATCAACATGGACGCATACATGGAAGTGCGCAAATTAACACAAGAATTCATCGACGACTTCCTCGGTTACTTCATGAATCCTGCTAACAAGCTCATGAGTTCCCTCCTCTTGGGTTGTGGACTCCCCGGCGGCATGATGGGTAGCATGATGGCCGACCTCAAGGGAGTCATGACGGCCATTAATAATACGCGTCAATCCAAGGGAGAACGTCCATACACCGAAGATGAGCTCCTCGTCCGCCTGTTCAACGAGGTGGCTTACGTCTGGCCGCGTGTTGGTTATCCTCCATTGGTTACGCCGTTCAGCCAATACGTCAAGAACATCGCGTTGATGAACCTCCTGACACTCGAAAAGGGACAGCCCCGCTTTACAATGATGGACGAGAACATGTGGGGAATGATTCTCGGCCGAAGTGGACGTCTGCCGGGCAAGGTTGACGAAGAACTCGTCAAGTTGGCAGCCCTCAAGGGCAAGGAGTTTACCGATGCCGACCCCCAGAGCTATTACCCCGACGCTCTGCCGCAGTATGAAGAGATGATGAAGAAAGAAGGATGGGATGAGGGACCCGATCGCGAAGAATTATTTGAACTGGCCATGCACGAGAGTCAGTATCGCGACTATCGTAGCGGTCTGGCCAAGCGTCGTTTTGAAGAAGATCTCGAAAAAGCCCGTCAGGCCAAGGGTGCGCAAGGACTCTCCGACGAGCAGATCACACTCAAGCGTCGTGAGCAGGCCGATCCCATCGTGGCACAAGAGTCGGGACGTATTCTTTGGGAAGTGCAAGCTGCTGACGAAGCTGTCAAGGCACTCGAACCATACATCGGTCAGACCTTTAAGGATGGTGACGTCTTCTGCACCATCGAAACCTCCAACGGACGCCTCCTTTCCGTGCCCGCCGACATGGGTGGTCGCATCGTAGAAATATGTGCCAAGCAGGGCGACACCGTTCGTCGTGGCGACGTCATCGCTTATATCCGTAGGTAACATAGATTTTTCATAGATTTTGGGCCCAACGTGTTTTGCCTCGGCAGACCATTGGGCTTTTTTATTACTTAATTTTTCATTTTACCTTTTCCTTATGATTAATCAGATTCTCCAATTCAATCGTGAGTTCGTTGCTTCCAAGGGTTACGAGCAATATGTCACCGACAAATACCCTGATAAGAAGTTAGCAGTGCTTAGCTGCATGGACACACGTCTTACTCAGCTCTTACCGGCGGCTCTCGGCCTCAAGAATGGTGATGCCAAAATCATAAAAAATGCCGGTGGCCTGGTCATTTCGGCTTTCGACTCGGCCATGCGCAGTCTCATTGTTGCCATTTACGAACTCCATGTGCGCGAAATTATGGTAGTGGCCCATTCGCATTGTGGTGCTTGCCACATGAGTTACACTCATTTTCATGACGAAATGTTGGCTCGCGGCGTCACCGACCATACCCTCGACACGATTCGTAAGTGCGGCATCGATCTCAACGCCTGGCTCGAAGGATTCAAAGACACCCCCGAGTCGGTCAGAAAGACGGTAGCCACCATTCAGACCCATCCCCTCGTGCCCAAAGACATCATCGTCCGTGGTTTCATCATCGATTCCGAAACCGGAGAGCTCGAAGAAATCCATCCATAACCATTCCGCCCCATCATTCGGTTGACATCTATCGAATAGATATTGTTCGCCGGCAAGGTATGATGAAATGGTAATTTTTCGAGGAAGTTTCATCGCAATAATCATTTGAAATCAATCGAATAGGTGTTGTTCGCCGCCAATGAATGATGATACGGTAATAATTTGATGAAGTTCCATCGCAATAATCAATTGAAATCAATCGAACAGGTGTAGGGGCGTATCGCATACGCCCTCACGGCGGCGAATAAGAGATATTTCGCCACTGAATAGTTACTAATTTCGCCGAATAAGAGCATATTCCCCGCTGTGAAGGGCGTATGCGATACGCCCCTACACCTCTTCGGTCATAACATCCGGATCAATGTATGTGTTTAGATGTTTTGTTTTGGGTATTTCCATTTGATTATAATTGAATAAATGTAGGGGCGTATCGCATACGCCCTGACGTTCGGGAATGAGGCATCGTTCGCCGCCCATGAATGATGATACGGTAATTTTTCAAGGAAGTTCCATCGCAATAATCAATTGAAATTAAGCGAACAGGTGTAGGGGCGTATCGCATACGCCCTGATGTTCGGGAATGAGGCATCGTTCGCCGCCCATGAATGATGAAATGGCGGTTTTTCGAGGAAGTTTCATTGCAATAATCAATTGAAATCAATTGAATAGGTGTAGGGGCGTATCGCATACGCCCTGACGTGGGCGAATGAAGCGTTTATTGCCGGTGAATAGTAACTAAAGGCGTCGAAATAGAACATATTCCCTGCCATGGAGGGCGTATGCGATACGCCCCTACACCTGTTCGCTGATAATCATGGGGTAAATGATCGGTTTTTTGTGTTGTTTGCTGCCATGAAGGGCGTATGCGATACGCCCCTACACTTGTTCGCTGATAATCATGGGGTGAATGAATGGTTTTTTGTTTTGTTTGCTGCCATGAAGGGCGTATGCGATACGCCCCTACACTGTTCTTTTTCGCTGCGGGATGTCTGGCAGATTATATGTTGGCTACTCGCATGATGTCGGCAAACACTCCGGCGGCGGTGACTTCCTTTCCTGCGCCGTAACCTTGGATAATCATGGGGTAGCGATTGTATCTTTTCGTGGTGAGCAGCACTACGTTGTTGGAGTCAGCCAGTTCGTAGAAGGGGTGGGAACGCTCTACTTCACATAGCGAGACGCTCGCTTTGCCGCCCGACCACCGGGCGATGTAGCGTAAGTGCTTTCCTTCCTGCTCCATGCGACTGCGGCGCTCTTCAAACTCGGCGTCCAGCTCGTGGATGCGGCTCATGAAGTCGTCGGTAGTGCCCTCGAAGTAGTGATCAGGGATGAACGACTCCAGTTCAACGTCTTCTTGGTTGATGGTGAAGCCTGCTTCGCGTATCAGAATCACCAATTTGCGTAGTACATCCTTTCCGCAGAGGTCCACACGCGGGTCGGGCTCGCTGATGTGGGCTTCGCGCGCCATGGCAATGACTTTGCTCAGCGGACAATCGGCTGACAGACGGTTGAAAATGAAGTTGAGCGTACCACTGAGGATGGCCTGAATCTCGACAATCTCATCTCCACTGTCGCAAAGGTCGTTAATCGTCTTGATGATGGGCAGTCCGGCGCCGACATTGGTCTCATAGAGGAATTTCACACCCCGTTTCAGGGCCGTCTTGCGCAATTTCTCATAGATGGAGTAGTCTGACGAGGCTGCTATCTTGTTGGCGGCCACTACGGAGATGTTGTGATCAAGGAAATTCTGATACAATCCTGCTATTTCGGCTTCGGCCGTGCAGTCAACGAAGACGGAGTTGTACAGGTTCATGCCTATCACCTCGTCGCGCAGTCTGCGCCAGTCGCTGGGATCGCTGTTGGCCAGTTGTTCCTCATAAGTTTTCAGATCGATGCCGTCGCGGTTGAAGATGGCATGTCTGCTGTTCGCAATTCCGGCAATGTTCAGGCGCAAGCGACGCTTGCTCATCAAGAGTGACTGTTGTTCTTCGATTTGTTGAAGCAAACTGCTGCCTACGGAGCCTGTTCCACAGAGGAAAATGTTCACAACCTGATAATCGGAGAGGAAGAAACTGTCGTGGATCACGTTAAGCGCCTTGCGTAACTGTCTCTGATCGACGATGACACTGATGTTCATCTCCGAGGCGCCTTGTGCCAGCGCGATGACACTCACGCCGTTGCGTCCCAAGACACTAAACAGACGTCCGGCAGTGCCGCTGGTGCGTCGCATTTGTTCGCCCACGATGGCAATGGTACTCAGCCCGTCGATTCGGAGCATCGGATTCATCGCACCGGTACTGATTTCTTTTGAGAACTCATCGTTGAGCACCTTGCAGGCCTTGACGGCGTCTTCGGGAGTCATACAAATGCTCGTACTGGTCTCTGAACTGGTTTGGGCCACCATAAACACGCTGATACCGTGGTCTGCCAAGGTCGAGAAAATGCGTCGGTTCACACCAATAACGCCTACCATGGCCATGCCCGATACGTTCACAATCGAAGTGTTGTTGATCGACGACAATCCTCTCACCGAATCTTTGCCACCGCGGGCTCCGTCGTTGATCACAGTGCCCTTAAACTCGGGATGGAACGTGTTCTTAATATAAATAGGTATATTCTTGCGGCGTACGGGATATATCGTCGGCGGATAAATCACCTTTGCGCCGAAGTTAGAGAGTTCCATGGCTTCGCCATAGCTCAATTGTTCGATAGAATAGGCTGACGGAATGATGCGAGGGTCTGCTGTCATGAAACCATCGACGTCCGTCCATATTTCAAGGGTGTTTGCGTCCATGGCAGCCGCTATGATGGAGGCCGTATAGTCCGATCCGCCGCGACCAAGCGTTGTCGTCACGCCGGTAGCGATATCTGAGGCGATAAAACCGGGACAAACGGCCACGCCCTTATGCAGTATGAACGTTTCCTTCACTCGGCGATTGGTTTCTTCATAATTTATCGTGATATTACCGTCTTTTTTCTCGGTTTTAATGAACTGACGCGAGTCATAAAGCTTGCTCCCTTCGATCAGTTCCCTTACCACGCGCGAAGAAAGGCGCTCACCGTAGCTCAGGATGGCGTCTGTAATCTTGGGCGTCGTGTCCTTGATGAGAAATACACCGTGCAAAATGCCGCGAAGGTCCTCAAAAAGCGGACGGAGCTCTTCCATCAGCACGCTGCGGCGACTTTCCGGTATTACCACGTCTATCAAACTGTGGTGAATCATCACAATGTCGTCAATCTCACGTCCATATTCTTCGCAACCTTCCTTAGCCAGTGCCGTTGCCTGCACCAACTTGTCGGTAACGCTGTGGAGGGCCGAAACCACCACAATTACATTGCCCTCTTCGTTCAGGGCTATCTTCTTTAAGTTGAGAATTCCTTCAACAGAACCCACCGAGGTTCCTCCGAATTTCAATACTTTCATGTCAATAATCTGCTAATAATTAAATAAGGTAAGATGAATTGTTATGCGGACCTGAACAAATAGCGCGAAGGCCCTGCGCGCAGCGAGCAACCGCTCATCGGCGGTGGTCACCCCTTTTTAACAGTGAAAAGCCCCTTCGGGCATAAAGCCCTCACGGCGCGCATAGTGAGAAAACACTTCACAAAAACGCTTCATGATTCATTCTTCGTTAAATGCTAACTGACCACAAAGGTACATAAAAATCTCATACCGTGACATCTTTCTCACGCGATTATCCTTCATCCTTCTCGCCTTTGCCGGGCTTCTCCGTCTTTTCGTTGAGGGCCTTCCTCGGTTTGCGACGCAGCTCATAGCGGCGCAGGTGGCGCAGCTCAGCGTTCCAGGCATCCACCAGCGAGTTGAGCGACTCATTCTTCGGCTCAACCACACACACCGCGTTAAGCATCGACACCACCTCTTCGTAGGCAGCATCCGTCTCCTTGCGTTGCTCACCCAGACGCAGCTCTTTCTTCTTCTTACGCAGCTCGTTTCGTTCCTCCTCCAGCTGTTCGTAGTCGTCATTCGTCTTCATCAGCCCTTCCACCAGCGTGGTGAGGTGCAAATCCTCCACGCGCATCGACTCCTCGTCGTTAAAGAGCTTCTCCAGCAGGTTAGTGATATTCACCGACAGCAGTATACGCGTCGTATCGCGCTTTAGTCGATAGTTTTCGATGCGTGAGAGCAACCAAATAGCCGCCTCTCGTTCCTCCCCCTCGGGGAGACGTGCCCAAGCGTCCAGAATTTCATAGAGTGAACTCATGTAACAGCGTCTCATCCGGTCGGCCAGTCTCAGTGCATCGCCGGTAGGCTTCAGCGGCGTGCGCTGGCAGCACATCCTTTCGAGTTCCACCTCCTCCTTCCAGTAAACGAGCAGCTCTTTCAGTTGTGGCAACGTCAACTGCACTTCCACGACGCGTGCCAACAAGTCAGTCATCAGCTTCAGGTGCGAATCTCCTTTCAGTTTCCACAGGCTGAAGTGATCAATATGTTTAGGTTTTCTCTTCATTTTTCCAATAGAATAATTACCCAAAAACAGTAAGTCCCCTCCCGTCCGTCATCGACCGTGGAACCCGTCTGCAAAAGTACATCATGCCACCCAATCAACCAAACAAAGTCCCCAAAAACCATTTTAAGATTTGGTCATATTCATTTGAAACTAATCGAATAACGGTACGTCGCAACGGCATCCGCCCTGACGTAGGGGAATGAGATGATGTTTTCGTTGTGTATTTGTTTGGTTTTAAACGAACAGGTGTAGGGGCGTATCGCATACGCCCTGATGTTCGGGAATAAGGTGTAAATTGCCGGTGAATGGTAACTCATTTCGCCGAATGAGAGCAAATTCCCCGCCATGGAGGGCGTATGCGATACGCCCCTACACATGTTCGTTGAAAATTATCGGCTAAATGAATGATTTTAGTTGTTATTCCCTGCCATGGAGGGCGTATGCGATACGCTCCTACACATGTTCGGTCATAACATCCGGATTAATGAATGGGATTTGATGTTTTGTTTTGGTGATATTCGTTTGAATTTAATCGAATAACTGTAGGGGCGTATCGCATACGCCCTGGCGTGGGCGAATGAGGTGTAAATTGCCGATATAGTGAGATTAAATGGCAAATTTTCGATGAAGTATTTTGTTGATATTCGTTTGAATTTGAGCGAAAAAGTGTAGGGGCGTATCGCATACGCCCTCATGGCGGCGAAAAAGGCATAATTTGCCGGTGAGGAATGATGAGTCTGAAAATTTTCGACGATGTATTTTGTGGTTATATGTTTGATTTCAAGCGAACAGGTGTAGGGGCGTATCGCATACGCCCTCACGGCGGCGAATAAGGCGTAAATCGCCGCTGAAAGGTAACTAATTTCGTCGAACAAGAGCATATTCCCCGCCATGAAGGGCGTATGCGATACGCCCCTACACCTGTTCGGTCATAACATCCGGATTAATGA
>CALZOH010000015.1 GCA_945827465.1 uncultured Prevotellaceae bacterium | reverse complement strand
GGGAACTCCCGCAAACGCCCCGCACACTTGAGTGAGCTTGCGGGAACTCCCGCAAATGAGCCGCACACTTGCGAGAAGCTTGCGGGAACTCCCGCAAACGCCCCGCACACTTGAGTGAGCTTGCGGGAACTCCCGCAAGCAACCCCCTTTTTGCGATTTTGATATATCGTACCGGAGCAAGAGTAAATATAGCATGTTGATTGGCACATATCCGCCGAATAACCAATTAGCGTAAAAAAGCACCTCTTACATCCTACAAAAATCAAATAATACGCTTCTGATTCTGACAAAATGCAACAAATACGCTCCACCTTTCTTCTATTTACGACGCTCACAATCGAATAATTTCTTATCTTTGCCACAATTAATACAACACACATTATGGCAGAAAAAATTGACAAGCTTGATTTGCGCATCCTGCAAATCATCTCCGGCGATGCTCGCATTCCTTTGAGTGACGTCGCTAATAAATGCGGCGTTTCAAGAGCTGTAGTACACCAGAGAATCATGAAAATGACTGAACGGAAAACTATTTTGGGCACAAGTTATCACGTCAATCCCAAATCGATTGGTTACTCCACCTGCACCTTTGTCGGCGTAAATCTTGAGAAGGGTTCCATGTATAAAGAAGTGGTTGACTGCCTCAAGAATATTCCTGAAATTGTGGAATGCCATTTCACCACAGGCAACTACACGCTCATGATCAAACTCTACGCTTACGACAATGCCCATTTAATGGATTTGCTGAACAACCATATCCAACAGATTCCAGGCGTAATCAGTACCGAGACACTTATCTCCCTTCAACAAAGCATTTCAAGACAACTTCCCATTGTTTTTCCCAAAGAAGAATAAGAATCAATGGAATTATACTTTAAGGGACTACTCATCGGAGTCTTTTCATTCTTGGTCATTGGGCTATTTCACCCCATTGTCATCAAAACAGAATATTATACAGGCACCCGCTTCTGGTGGGTGTTCTTGATAGTTGGCATTCTCTGTTGTTGCGGTGCACTCTTATGCGCCGACATTGTTGCAAGCAGCATGTTGAGCGTACTCGGCTTCAGTTGTTTTTGGTCGATAAAAGAACTTTTTGAACAACGCGAACGAGTGCAAAAAGGATGGTTTCCCAAAAATCCTCGCCGCCACTATGATGATTGATTCATCCAACCCCATCTTAATTATTCCATGAACCACGAATCACATTGGATAAATACCTACCAACACCTTTGTCGGACGGAAAAGCCGGTGCAAAGCCCCATTATAGGTATTACAGGCAACTTCGGATCGAAAGGTTGCGAATTGGCACCAGGCTATTATCAAAGCGTATTCCAAGGTGGAGCCACACCCCTTGTTATTCCGCCATTAGAAGATATCGGCGACATTGAAACCATCTTGGAACGCGTCGACGGTTTAGTCTTTTCAGGCGGAGGAGACCTCAATCCCTTGCTTTTAGGAGAAGAACCCTCGCCGGAACTCCATTCCATTTGTCCACAACGTGATTTGAAAGAGCTCTTACTCCTGCGAATGGCACTGGACCGCCAGATGCCGATGCTTTGCATCTGTCGCGGCATCCAATTATTAGCTGCAGCCACCGGGGGACACCTTTACCAAGACATTCCGACCGAGAGCAAACCCTGCGGAAAGCCTATCAAGCACTCACAAGAGGCTGACCGCAGTTGTGCCACCCATACCATCGAGCTGAAAGAAGGCAGCCTGCTCCGAAAATTGTTCCAAAAAGAACGCATTGCCGTCAATTCGTTCCACCATCAGGCCGTCAGCGAGGTCGGTGCCGACTTCCGCATCACAGCCCAAAGTGCCGACGGGATCATCGAAGGCATTGAAAGCAAGATTCACCCCTCAGTAATTGGCGTACAATGGCATCCCGAATGTTTCATACTGAATGGCGACAGGTGCATGATGCCCTTATTTAAATGGTTGGCCCATGAAGCCGGCGACTATGCCGCCGCTCGCCGCTTACACACAAGCATTCTTTCGCTTGACACCCATTGCGACACCCCGATGTTGTTTGACCAGCACATTCGATTCAACGAACGCGACGACCGCACCAAGGTTGATCTTCACAAAATGCAGGAAGGCCGATTAGATGCAGCTATCTTGGCTGCCTATTTGCCTCAAAAGGGATTGGATGAAGCCTCACTCAACGAAGCCACACGATACTGCAACCAACTGCTCGACGAAATAGAAGAACAAATAGGTCGCTGCCCACAGACCGAATTAGCCTCTACTCCAGACGAGCTCTATCGCTTGAAGAGTTACGGAATAAAGGCCATCATGAAAGGCATTGAAAACGGATACGCCATCGGACGCAACATAGAAAATTTGATTCATTTCCGGCAACGCGGCGTTGTTTACATGACGCTTTGCCATAATGGCGATAACCTCATTTGCGATTCAGCCAGTAAGACCGAACATACTCACAACGGCCTGAGTCCTTTCGGCCGAGAGGTAGTTCATGAAATGAATCGCATCGGAATGATGGTCGACCTTTCGCACGCAGGCGAGAAAACATTCTGGGATGTACTTGAAACGAGCAGCCTCCCCGTTGTTTGCAGCCACAGTTCGTGCCAAGCACTTTGTCAGCACCCACGTAATCTCACGGATGAACAACTCAAAGCCTTGGCCCAACAAGGTGGAGTATGTCAAATCACTTTTTACCCCGGTTTCCTACGCGAAGAAGGGAAAGGAACAGCCACTATAGAAGACGCATTACTTCATCTTAAACATGCCATTGACGTAGCAGGCATTGAGCATGTAGGCATTGGCTCGGACTTTGACGGTGACGGTGGCGTGCCCGGACTGAACGATGCCTCACAGCTCATTAATCTTACCCGACGCCTGCAACAAGACTTCTCCTACGAAGAAATTCAAGCTATCTGGGGAGGAAACTTCCTACGCGTCATGAAACAAGTACAACAAGCCTCCCAGCAATAATACAACACGATCCATGAAACTTCTTTATCACACCTTATTCATCTCCTTTCTGATGATTCTCACTGCATGTGGAGGCAAGACTCCAACCAACACGAATGAGAACATGTCAACAACCCCTCCATTACCCGAATTTAACGCCGACAGTGCATTCGCATCCATTGCCAGGCAATGCGCTTTCGGCCCACGTGTACTCGAAACAGAAGCACACGAACAATGCGGAGCATATATTATCAATAAATTCCAGGAATATGGCTTCACGGTCAGCAAACAGGAAGCTACTTTCCTGCGTTATGACGGTGTTAAGATGACAGGATATAATATCATCGCCCAGTCGCGCCCTGATGCCGCCGAGCGTATTCTGATAGCTGCTCATTGGGACAGCCGCCCATGGGCCGACAATGACCCTTTCGAGTCAAATCATCACACTCCGATACTTGGAGCTAACGATGGCGCCAGCGGAGTAGCAGTCATGATAGAACTGGCACGCATTCTTCATGACAGTCTGCCCATCGTTGGCATTGACTTGGTTTGTTTTGACGCTGAAGATGCCGGAGCACCACAATGGGAAACCGACATTGACGACCGAAGTGACTCCTGGTGCTTAGGTTCACAGCATTGGGCAACCCATCCTCATGCCACAGGCTTCCGATTCGGAATCCTATTGGATATGGTAGGAGGACAAGGAGCATATTTCTATCGCGAAGGCTACTCCATGCAATATGCCAGCAGCGTCATGGAACAAGTATGGCAAGCTGCACGCGATGCCGGTTACGGAAGTTTCTTTAAAAATGAAGGAGGAGGATATATCACCGATGACCATCTACCGGTTAATCGCATAGCCCGGATTCCAATGATTGACATCGTACCATTCTATCCCACCGGCAACAGTGGATTCGGTCCTACATGGCATACCGTCAACGATACTCCCGAGAATATCGACCGAAATACATTAAAAGCCGTAGGACAAACATTATTACAACTCATTTACAACCTATAGATATGACCATTAACGAAGCACAAGACGAAATCATAGAAGAATTTAGCGAACTCGACGATTGGATGGACCGCTACCAAGTCCTGATTGATTTAGGCAACGGTCAGCAACCCTTACCTGAGAGCGACAAAACCGAGTCCAACCTTATTCCCGGCTGCCAAAGCCGCCTGTGGCTGGTTTGTGAAAGCGACACAGAAGGCCGCCTGCATTTCCGAGCCGAAAGTGACGCTCTCATCGTTAAAGGAATTGTCACATTGCTTATCAAAGTACTCGACGGCCACACACCTGATGAGATACTTGAAGCAGACCTCTACTTCATCGACCGTATTGGATTGCGCGAGCACCTATCACCCACACGAAGCAACGGTCTGCTATCCATGCTCAAACAAATGCAAATGTATGCCTTGGCTTATAAGGCCAAAGGACATTAATCCATCAAGCAAACTTTAGCCTCCCTTTCTGTCATCCCGACACATTCAACCCAAATCGGTCATTAGCATTATGATGATAACAACTCTTGTTTTTGTTCAGATGTCTCTACGTTTTGAGGGCGCAATGGGGTTCCATTGCAACCGAAAAACGGAAAGGCAGATGACAAAAAGAAAGTTTGTTTGCGCATAATAGTCTAATGACCGATTTGGGTTCAATCAAGGGCTGCATCATCTTTCATGATACAGCCCTTGATTGATATTAGGATTTATAATTCAGAGAATCGTATTATTGACGATATGTTTTCTTGCCTTTTTGGATATAAATACCTTTGGAAGCAGATTTCACCTTACGACCACTCAAATCATAATAAACATCGTCCTTATCAGTCGTTTGTTTTACACTTCCTACGCCAGTTGGCTGATATGATTTAGCCAAAGCCTTCACAGCGTTTTGTGACAATGCAACTTGCGGCAAATACACCGTATTCTTCTTTATTACGTCACCGGCTGCTACAGGTTCAAACAAGTTGGTAGCAGGTTGAGCAGCGCTTAAAACATACCATTCGCCATTTTTCTGAGCGGTAATATCGGTGAGGGTTCCAGCCAACACATTGGCTTCAACATTTGGAGCATTCTCAACATCTGCCGGAACGGTGATTAGCACAATGTCAGCATTCGCTTGAGCTTTAAGCAATACGGGTGTACCGGCAGGAATTTGTCCGTCAATAGTTTCAGTGCCACCATCAGCTTTCAATATAGAAGCAGCGACACCTGCGCTCGCCAACTTAACGTCTTTATTCAGATAAAAACCGGCCCAGCCGGCAGCATTGGCCTTGGCATGGAGTTGCAAACCGTTCACATAAGGAGCCCAAGACGTATAATCACTTCCTGCAGGAGTAGAAATCTCTACACCTTCGACCAAATCACGGAAAAGATTACGTCCTTTGGCATCACTATTCCAGAATGCAGGAGCCTTCATCGCCTTACACTCAATCGTCTTTAATTGCTTACAACCCAAGAAAGGTCCGGAATGATAAACCGTCTTTTCCTGTGTTGTTGATGTATAGATGTATTCCACCGACTTGGGAAGAGAAAGTCTCACCAAATCCTTGCACCACTGAAACGCATATCCGTGAATACCGGTTACACGATATTCAGCACCATCATAACTTACCGTTTCAGGCACATCAATCTCTGCCACATTTAAATCAGCACCAGCAACAGAAACAACGCCTTCTCCCGTCACTGTATACACCAACGGAGCTACATAAAAATAGTTGGACGACTGATAATAGCGAGCATGGAACACAGTATACCTGTATTTGCTGAAGTTGGTATCTTCAAAAGCCGCCTGTGATGCCGTAGCAATGCCACAGCACAATCCTAAAAAGAGTAATAGTTTTCTCATAATCTATAGGTTTTTCTTCATTAATTCTATGATTCATTTGTCCCTACCGTCAATTAGGCGTGAACGAAGCAAAGTTAGACATTATTTTTGATATGCTGAACAGGACAACTTCATTTTATAGCCCTTCTACAGAAATGAATAACCCTCTCGGCAAAAAATGCACCGCGTTATCTCAACAAGTTGATGCAATTCTAAAAGTTTGGCAGCATAAATTATTCTGCTTAACTTTGCGCAATATTAAAATTCCCCATAATGACATTTAAAGAATTAGGAGTTGCGGAGTCCATTCTTCGCGCTATTGATGAATTAGGATTCGTAGCCCCCATGCCGGTACAAGAAGCCGTCATTCCCTATTTGTTAGGAACCGGCAACGACGTCATTGCCTTGGCACAAACCGGTACAGGAAAAACCGCTGCTTACGGTATTCCTTTGCTTCAAAAAATCGACACTTCACGAAATGACGTACAAGCTATCGTAATATGTCCCACTCGTGAACTTTGTTTGCAAATAGCAGGAGATATGAAAGACTTCTCCAAATACATCGATAACCTTGCAGTAGTTCCTGTGTATGGCGGAGCAAACATCGAAAGCCAAATCAGAGCACTACGCAGAGGAGCACACATCATCATAGCAACTCCGGGCCGACTTATCGACTTAATGGAGCGTGGCGTAGCCCATTTGAACAATGTCGAAAATGTCGTGCTTGACGAAGCCGATGAAATGCTTAATATGGGATTCTCCGAAAGCATTGATACCATTTTGGAAGGTGTTCCCCAAAACCGCAACACGCTTCTGTTCTCTGCTACCATGAGCCAAGAGATCTCCAAAATTGCCCAGCATTATCTTCATCACGCAAAAGAAATAGTCATTGGCTCACGTAACGAAGGTGCAGAACATGTTAATCATGAATACTACTTGGTTCACGCCAAGGACAAATATCTTGCCCTAAAACGCGTTGTTGATTATTATCCTCGCATCTATGCCATCATCTTTTGCCGCACCCGATTAGAGACTCAAGAGATTGCAGACAAACTTATTCAGGATGGTTACAACGCTGAATCACTCCACGGAGACCTTTCACAAGCCCAACGCGACCTCACGATGCAACGATTTCGTCAGCATCACATCCAGTTATTGGTCGCTACCGATGTAGCAGCCCGTGGCCTCGACGTAGATGACCTCACTCACGTCATCAACTATGGTTTACCTGATGACGTTGAAAACTATACTCACCGTAGCGGACGCACTGGAAGAGCCGGTAAGAAGGGTACCAGCATCTGCATCGTTCACTTGATGGAAAGAAACAAGATCAGAGCCATCGAGAAAACCATCGGAAAGAGTTTTGTACAAAAGGCACTTCCCACCCCCACCGAAATATGCACGAAGCAACTCTATAAAATTGTTGACCAATTAGAGCGTGCACAAGTCGACGAAGAGCAAATTGCACCTTTCCTGCCGGAAGTATTTCGTCGTTTAGATTGGCTTGATAAGGAAGACATCATCAAACGTATGGTTAGTTTGGAATTTGACCGCTTCTTAAACTATTATGCCAATGCACCTGAGATAGAAGAACCCAAAACATCTCATCGCGAAACCAAATCTTCTCGCAAGAAAGGTGGACACGACACACAGGCCGAAGAAGGATACGTACGTTTCTTTTTTGGTGCAGGCAAGCGAGACCATTTCTATGCCAAGGAAATCATCGGACTCATCAACCGCTACACGTTTGAGCCCGTTGAGATCGGTAAAATCGACTTAAAGATGAATTTCTCTTTCTTTGAAGTTCCTGAAAAGGACGCTGACATTGTAGAGGCGGCTTTAAAGAAGGCCAAAGACCGAAACGGCAAACGAATTGTGATTGAGCGCACCGATGAAACCGGCAAAAAAGAGCGAAAAAACCGAGAGAAAGGGAAAAGCAGGAAGGCTGTTGCCAAAAAAGAAAGCGCAAAAACAGAATCACCAAAGAAGTCGCGCAAAAAAGGGAAAGAAGATTGGATGAAATTCTTCGATCATAGCAACGACAACTTTCAACTACGAGGAGAAAAGCCCGACTTCACAGAAGAAGGATGGGTAAAACCCAAAAAGAAATCCAGAAAATAATACCCGCATCATGAAAAAGTTTCTATTGACCATCCTCTTATGCTTCTGCATAGCCACCTACTTGCAAGCCGACAACTTAATTTTTCACATTGGTGGCGGTCTATCTTCTCATTACGGAGGCTCCACACGCAATATTGGTGCTTTTTGCATCGGTATGGGTTATGACATCCGTCTGCCTCAATCCTGGTCGATTGAACCCGCCGCCTATTTCTATGCCAAGGGTTGGAAAGACAAGAACAAAGAAGTTCCCATGTATGATGAAGATGGGAATTTAGTGTATGATGACAACGGAAACCTAATCACCGGTGTCATGAATGTCACCAGCAACACCAACTATTTGGAGATACCGATACTTGTTCATTATCATCTCACACTTCCCTCTGAACACATCATGACCTTCAGCGCCGGTCCTTATGCAGCATACGGAATAGGTGGAAACAGCAAAACAAGCGGAGATACCGAGCAATCGGGAGCCGATAGATTCTATCACAGTCATTCCACTTTCAGCCAAGAGAATGTTCATCGCTTCGACGCAGGTATTACTGCGGGCATCAGCTACCGTTTCACCGAAAGTATTGAAGCCGGCTTTTCGTGTGATTTCGGTCTTACCAACGTGAAGCGCGAAGGAGGTAAAAACGTTTCAGCCATTATTACCCTCTCATATCGGTTTTAAACGTCAACCGATACCCCTTATTTATATATTAAGGTAGTCAGAGAAGCTTCGTCAAACAAATCTTGAGCCACGTCCCTCAAGTCATCGGCAGTAACTTCACGTATATTGCTGATGATTTGGTTGACATCCCTATGTTTTCCCTGATGAGCATAAGTTTTGCCCAAGGCTAAAGCATAACTTTCAAAATTGTCGCCCGCAATCAATATTTGGCCGATCAGTTGCTTTTGAGCGGCTTGTAACTGCATCGGAGAAAACCGTTTTTCCTTCAATTGATTCAGCAACTTCAACACCAATTTACGACAACGATCAACATGCCCCTCCTCACAGCCGAAGTACACGCTCCACACTCCTGAATCGGTATAGCTAAAAGCGGAACTTTCCACCATATATACCAATCCATTCTTTTCTCTCAGACTAACATTTAATAAGGAGTTCATTCCCGGACCTCCTAAAATGTTATTTAGCAAAAACAGGGCCGTCCGCTTGGGATGTGAAGCGCTATAACCACGATTTCCGATGAGTACATGGGCCTGATGAGTGTCGCGATATTGTTCGCGTACTTCCGGCACATACATTGGCAGAGGTTGAATTTCCTGATGAGCATCCCCTTCAGGCAAATTTTGAGTTAAACGATCGACTGTACGCACGATGACATCAAACGAAACATTGCCATAGACGAATACCGTCACATTCGACGGACAATAGTACCGCCGTGTAAACCTTAAAGCGTCTTCTGTTCCATATTGCCGCAACCGTTCGGCTTTGCCCAAAATGTTCCGTCCAAGTCCATGCCCTCTGAAAAGCATTTCTTCGAACTCGTCGTATATTAATTCTGCAGGAGAATCCCGATAACAGTCGATTTCATCGATGATAACTTCGACTTCTTTTTCCAATTCATGCTGCGGATAAATGCTATGAAATACGATATCGGTTAATAAATCCATGGCGCGTTTGAAATCTTCGCGATGAACCATGGCATAAAACACCGTTTCTTCCTTGTTGGTATAGGCATTTAGATCTCCCCCCACCCGTTCCAAACAATTTCTCACATGACAAGCCCTACGGCGCGTTGTCCCCTTGAAAGTTGTGTGCTCACAAAAGTGGGCCATACCCGAATCTTCGGGTAATTCGTCGCGCGTTCCGGCATTCACAATCAGTCCACAATAAACTACGTCAGTAGGACAAGGTTCATGAATAATCCGAATCCCGTTAGAGAGTGTAATATGATGATATTCTTTCATTGTGGGCGCAAAAGTACAGAAAAAAGCGGAGCAGGCATTGCGTTTTGAGTGAAAAAGACGAACTTTGCAACCTACACCAAACATCCGTTTTCTCAATTTTAGAAGATTATCCATATGAAAAGTATTCACACCGAAAAGGCTCCTGCAGCCATTGGCCCATACAGTCAGGCCATTGAAGCAAACGGCACCGTATATGTGTCAGGACAATTACCTGTTGACCCCCATACCGGTCAGATGATCGAAGGCGACATCAAGACGCTTGCCCATCAAGTGTTTAAAAACATCAGCCAAATTCTTTCGGCAGCAGGACTTGGTCTCGACAATGTAGTAAAAGTAACGGTCATGATGGCCGATATGAACGACTTTGCCGATATGAACGAGGTCTACGCCTCTTATTTCAGCGAACCTTACCCTGCGCGTTCGGCATACGCCGTCAAGACCTTGCCCAAAAACAGTAGGCTCGAGATTGAATGTATCGCCGTAGCCCCTCAAGCATAATGGATCGGATTGGAGTATTCTGTTCCTCGAGTGAGGTATTGAGCGAAAGCGTCATACAAGCCACCCAGGAATTGGGAGCATGGATTGGTTCCCACAAAAAAATGCTTGTTTACGGTGGAGTAAACAAAGGATTGATGGAAGTCATTGCCTGTGCCGTCAAACAACATGGTGGCCGCGTCATGGGCATCCTTCCCCAAGCCTTTGCATGCCCTGAACGTCAAAGCCAGTATGTAGATATTGAAGTGCCTGTCAGCCATCTTTGCGACCGCAAAGCTACCTTGACGCGCGAAAGCGATGTTTTCATCGTTTTGCCCGGTGGAATCGGCACTCTTGACGAGATGTTCTGCGTCTTGGCCGCCCGTCAAGTCGGCGAGCATCACAAGCCAGTGATGCTTTTCAATCCCGATGGATGCTGGAATCCACTCATCCAGACATTGCAGGTATTGGAAGATCAGCACTACATTCGTTCAGGCTACACCCGGAGCATCGTATGTATTGACCGCATTGACGAAGCCATTCATTGGCTGGAGCAACAAGACCAATAGTTTTTCTCCACCATTGCCGGCGTCTTCCACTCATGATTGCCCCTATTTCATCCTAATTCGCAAAATTCATATCATCTGTGAATAGCAACTAAAGTATTTTTGTAAATTTGCAAACACTCTACTTGCTAAGAGTTTTATTTAATTTCTCGACATTCATTCATATTCATCATCAAAAATTCTATACAAATGAAGAAATCATTATTATTTGCCGCATGCGTAGCCTTCTTAATGGCTTCATGTGGTGGTCAGAAAGGTGGAAACTGCTCTTGCAATTGCAACTGCGGTTGTGAAAAATGCTGCAGCAAGGATAAAGCCGATGCTATAGCTGCCGCAAAACCTGAATTCAAAATTGTTGAAAAGGAACAAGTTGATTTGAGCACCCTCCCTGTTGATAAGGATGGTTACATTACCTTGTTCGATGGCAAGACCCTTACGAACTGGCGCGGTTATGGTATGGACGAAGCTCCTACCAGCTGGACCGTTGAAGACGGATGCATCAAGCTGAAGGGTTCAGGTACCGGTGAAGCACAGGTTGAAGGTGGTGGCGACTTAATTTTTGCCCACAAGTTCAAGAACTTCACCCTTGAGTTAGAGTACAAAGTTTCCAAGGGAGGTAATTCAGGTATCTTCTATCTGGCTCAAGAAGTCACCACTACGGAGAACGGCAAGGAGTCTTACCTGCCCATTTGGCAGTCATGTTCCGAATATCAAGTACTTGATAACGCCAACCATCCCGATGCACAGCTCGGTACAGACGGTAATCGCCAGGCAGCATCGCTTTACGACATGATTCCCGCCAAACCTCAGAATGCAAATTCTTTTGGCGAATGGAACAAGGCCAAGATTATGGTGTATAAAGGAACAGTCGTACACGGACAGAATGACCAAAATGTTCTTGAATATCATCTTTGGACACCGAAATGGGAAAGCATGTTGCAGAACAGCAAGTTCAAAGAGAACGGCGACTTCCCCATTGCATACGAGTTGCTGAAGAATATCGGCGGCGGCGAAAAGGGTGATGGCGGTTACATTGGTCTGCAAGACCACGGCGATGACGTTTGGTATCGCAACATCCGTATTAAAGTAATGGAATAATCTTTCGGTTTAATCATTGAATAGGAACAAGCACATAAGTGGAACGCTCTGTTTCCACTTATGTCTTGTTTACTTTTAAACTACCAAGATTATGAAGAAGATTATTTTATTATCACTTCTTGCTATTTTTATGGGTAGTCTGGCTGCACCGGCCAAGAGTTTGCCCAAAAAGAGAATGGCGCTCCAGTTATATTCCATTCGTGACGTGCTGGGAAGCCCCGAAAAGTATGCACAAAACCATGAGAAGGTTTTCAAGCAATTGGCCGAAATGGGTTATACCGATGTAGAACCCGCTCACTATGGCAATGGCAAGCTTTATGGCATCTCGCCCGAACAGTTCAAGGCCGATTGCGCTGCGGCAGGACTCAATGTGATCTCCACCCACGCCACACGCGGCCTGTCAGCCGAGGAAATCAAGAATCACGACTTCACAGAAGCACTGAAATGGTGGGACGAATGTATCGCCACACACAAAGCGGCCGGCTGCACCTACATTGTAACGCCCGGTTTTGGTACGCCGAAGACGTTAGCCGAAGGTCAGGTCATCTGCGACTACCAGAATGAAATCGGCAAAAAGTGTCGCGCAGCAGGTATCAAGTATGGTTATCACACCCACTCTCACGAATTCCAGAAGGTGGAAGGAACCATTTGGATGGAATATATGATGGACCACGTTGCCCCTGAGAATATGTTCTGGCAAATGGACGTTTATTGGTGCGTGATGGCCAAAGAAAGTCCCGTACAATGGTTCAAGAAATATCCCGGTCGTTTTGCGCTGCTTCACATCAAAGATAAATTCGAGGTTGGATACAGCGGTATGGTTGGATACGATGCTATTTTCAACAATGCTGCTTTAGCCGGATTAGAAAATTACGTTATCGAGATGGAAGGTACCGACGGCACCATCGACATTATGGAAGGTGTTCGCCGCAGTGCAGCCTATTTGCGCGGTGCAAACTTCGTTAAAGCTGCTTATAAGAAATAAGTACACAAATTTTTCATAATCAACGAGGCTTTCCACTCTCCCGGAAATGCCTCGTTTTTTTATCTGCCAAGATTTCAACCGCTTCGTGATCCTTTACTTTCCGCGTTCCAGAGGTTGCTTCAGTTCTTTAACCACCTTATGAAGCAATGGGAGGGCCGTCAGGAAAGAAAGTACATCGCTAATGGGATGTGCCAACATCACTCCGGTAGCTCCGGCAAAAGAAGGGAGGATTAAAATCATCGGGATGAAGAAAATGCCACTCCTACTGAGAGCTATCCAGGTGGCTTCCTTATAACGATTGATGTTTTGCAGCAACATGCTACCTATCATAATGATTCCTATAAAGGGAATGGTGGTGCACTGCCAGCGCAATGCCGTTGTGCCCAACCTCACGACCTCTTGGCTCGACGTGAAACAATCAATCATCCACGGCGCAAACACTGCCAGTACCAGGGTAGCCACGAATAGGAACGTAAGCGTCAGTTTCTGCGTGTACATATAAGCAGATATCACTCGACCAAAACGTCGCGCCCCATAATTGAATCCGCTTACAGGCTGAAATCCCTGTCCTATTCCGGCCGTAATGGCATATACGAAGCCCGAAAGACGAAACACGATGGTCATCGCCGCAAAAAACGGGTCACCAAAGAGTTTCATCGCATGGCTCAGCAATACATTCGACACACAATTGACTCCCTGCCGCCCCATACTGGGCAAACCACCCTGCAAAATGGCCAAATAACGCGCCGACGAAGGACGGAAATTGCACCAACTGAGCTTCACAACGGTCTGTCCGCGCTGAGTCATCACCAATAAAATGCTGAAGCTAACCACCTGACTTAAAAAGGTAGACAAACCGGCCCCTTGAATGCCCATGCCTGCTCCAAATATCAGCAGCGGGTCTAATAAACAGTTGATCAAAGCTCCTATGCAAATGCCCATCATAGCTTTGCCGGCAGCGCCCTGCAGCCTCAACTGGTTGCCCAACGTGAGCGACGAAGCAAAAAAGGGTGCCCCCAACAATACATAGGTCATATATTCGCAGGCTAAGGGGGCAATGGTGGCTGTAGAGCCCAGCCACATCACCAAATGGCGTTCGTAACAGATGCCTATGGCAAGAAACAATACGCCCGTCAAAAAAGCCGTCACCACGCCCACTATGGCCATCGCAGCTGCTTCGTCAATACGGCGTTCACCCAACTTGCGCGAAATATAATTGCCCGACCCATGTCCGAAGAAGAAGCCCACGGCCTGTATCAGAGCCATCAGTGAATAATTCACGCCAATGGCCCCAATGGCTTCAGGGCCCAATTTGCCCACAAATAAGGTATCGACCAAATTATACAACGACGTTACGAGCATAGTCAGCACTGATGGGACGGCCAGCTGACGCACCAACCGGTTCACCGGGGTGGTCATCATACGCTGATGTTGGTTTTGCTGACGAAGACGGCTCATAATTTAGGCAATGATACCGACAAAAGTACAAAAAATCCTCGTCACAGCTATCGATTCACGGGTTTTGACATCGCCGGCAACAGCTACGCAACTTGTCTTCCCCCAAAAGTCACGCCGACATTCTACATATTTTCAGCCCGGCAAGGAAATATCCGGCCCTAAAATTCGTTTACTAATTGTTAATATTTCACCTATACATACTCACACACCCTTCCCCGGTTCCAACGAGTAGTTCTGTCAGCCGAAGAAACCATTTCGGAGCCGAAAACGAGTGGTTTTTCAGCTGACAAAAATGCTGGAATTACTTATTTGATAAGTTTGTCACCCTGACAAAGTCATTCCCACGAGCATTTTTGTCGTTTTGTCAAGCGACGAAGTGTTCAATTTGACAACTATAACCGGTTTTGTCACGTGACAAAACCACAAAAAACGGCCGTTTTACCTCTTTCTACGCTTGACAAAAACCATAAAATGCCGTAGAAATACCCTCTACAAGTGGAAAAATCACTACTAACTCGCTGATAAATAGCAGATACAGCCTGAAACATTAAAACAAAATGTGAATTTTAACAAATTAATTTCAGATGAAACGTTTTTACATTTCGATTTTTCGTTTTAACATTTGCAAAAAGGGCTTATCCGTGGTCGAAAAACCAAGGATTACGACGTATAAAAGCATCACAAAAGTGACGCCAGAAATTCTTAAAAAATAAGATTCAGAGGAGAACTGGCCGACAAGGAAAATCTGCCATCAGCCCTTCAATATATAAAAGCAAGATGTAGTAAAGAAATTGCGTACCCAAGGTATTGCACCCACCACCGACCACAACCTGCGGGGACGCAAATGGAACTTGATCTCGTAGTGTGGATTAATGAAATAAAAACGACGGTTGAGGGTCACCAAACCTACCTCATGGGCCAACCGCTCGAACAGTTCGATGGGACAGCGGGTGGACTTGATGCTCAACAATTCGTCCACAATGGCCGGCGGTTCACCCGCCTTACGCAATATGAAGGCATAGAGCAGACGTGGCAACAAATGAAAAAACGGAAGATGTGACAAGACCTTGCTATGGCAAATCTGTTGATGACCGCCAAAAGGCATTTGCCAAGCCGGGAAAGACATAAATACCAGGCCATCGGCCGAAAGATACTTGCGCAGATTCTGCAAAAACAACTTTTTATCGGGAATATGTTCCAACACGTCATGGCAGATGATCCAATCAAACTGATGCTGCAACTCCTTGATGAGGAAGATATCAGAAGCGATGAACTCCCCCTTGGCGCCTGCAGCCTCAAAACAAGAGCGTGCCACATCAATGCGCGAAGCGGCCATATCTACGCCCAGCGTATTACACCCTCGGCGCGAGAATGGCAGCAGATTGCCACCGTCGCCACAACCTATCTCCAAGATTCGCATGCCCGGCAACAGCCGTTTGAAAGGCATCATGTAGGGCAGAAAATACTTTTCACAAGTGGTGGCTAATTCATTGAAATATCTGACACGGTCGGTTTGTCGTTCTTGCATAATGAGTCTGGATTGATGACACAAAATTAAGCATTCTTATGCTCAGAAGCACGGCAAGACGAAAAAAAGTGGAGTATTGCACTCTCACGGCTCCGCGTCTGACAATAAAAAACTATTTTTGCAAACCATAAATATTCATGCGCATGAAATTCCTTCTTATTATTCAGATCTTGCTGTTGCACCTCTCCCTGACAGGAGTTCAACCCATCCACGCCCGCCAACCCCAACATACGGGGAAGCCATCCATCAAAACTTCCGACATGAAATTTCGCGACCCGTTCATCTTCGTCGACCGAAAAGCCAAGTGCTATTACCTCATCACGTCCAATTCGGAACAACCCGACTGGCGCTTGGGAGCTTACCGCAGTACCGACTTGGACAATTGGGAATTCGTCCGCCGCGTTATCCCCCTGACCGGCCCATACACCGATGCCGCCGACTGGTGGGCACCCGATACCTACGAATGGAAAGGCAAGCACTACATTTTTGTGACCGTCACCTGCCAAGGAGAAAATCGCGGAACGGCCTTCTTCCGTTCCGACGAAGGAATCACCGGCAACTACCTGCCAGTCGACGCCCAACGCAAAGTGATGACACCGGCCAACGAGATGGCCCTTGACGCCGCTCTTTATGTCGACCGGAAGGGACAACCCTGGATGCTCTACTCTCACGAATGGCTGCAATGTTACGACGGCGAAATCAAAGCGCAAAAACTCTCCCGCAAAGACCTTGCAACCACCGAGGGAGATCCTATCACACTGTTCAAGGCCTCTGATGCACCCTGGTGCAAGTCTACCAACCAACGTGACGGTCATCCCTGCTACGTGACCGATGCTCCCTTCATCATTCGCGACCGCAAGAGCGGACATCTCATCATGATTTGGTCCAGTTTTGCCGAAGTGAACGGCACGACCCAATACGTATTTGCCCAAGCCATATCAGAAAGCGGACGGATAGAAGGTCCCTGGAAGCAAGAAGCCTGCCCTCTCAACCAAGACGCAGGCGGGCATGCCATGATCTTTCAGGACCTCGAAGGTTATTGGAGGGTTTCTTACCACTCACCCAACCATGTCGTGTCGCCCACCATCCGCCCCACAGTGACGCTCGGATACATAGAAATAGAGAACGGGCGCATTGCCGGCGTGAGCAAAGAAAAACCCTCAAAAAAGAAACATTAAATTAAACCAACAACCGTTTAACGCGGTCAAATAATTATAATTCCTAAACAACAAGGCCATGACAAATTTATGGAGAATAATGGTATTTGCGCTTTTAGCAGCCATTTGCAGCCCGATTACGGCTCAAGAAAACAACGGTACACCCCAACAAAGAGGTCCGAGACAACCAGCCACCTTTGATGGAGCGTGGCAACTCTGCATCTTCCAACAGGGAGAAAGCGGAGAATATGAAGTAAAACTGCTGCCCGTACTGAAATTGATTGCCCCCGACGGAAGTTACACCAACCTGCTGTTGGGCGGTGACAACAAGTGCGGCATTGCCGAACAGGGCACTTACACCAAAGTCAACGACTCTACCCTGACCGAAACACCCAAAGCAGGCCGACATAACGAAGAAACACCTGCCGGCCAACAAATCACCTTCCATCTGCAAGGACCGCAATGGATGGTCATCGACCGTACGGAAGAAGGAAAGAAGGTGCACGAAATCTGGATGCGCCTCCGCCAATTTGGAAACGGAAAACAAATGGTGAAAGACCTCATTGCCGGTAAATCGCCTCAGGAAGTCAAGCCTGAAGAAAGAAGACCGGGAGGACAGGGTGGACAACGCCAAGGAGGCCGCAACCGCAACCGAATGCCGCAAATGCCCGATCAGAACAACTCCGGCGAAGAGAACAGCTGGATGAACGAAGACTGATTTCCCCCTCAACAGACCTACGTATTTCTTTCCTCCGACGAAAGAAATACCTGCCCCGGCGGGCACTTGGCATCCCTGCGCCAAGCATTCATGCTAAAAAATTATATAGGAAGCGAAAAAAGGAAGACTGCAAGAAGCAGAACGGAATTTTTTCGCTTCCTTTGTATCTCATCACTTCATACCTCTTCACAATGAGAAATGCAAAACAAACAGCCGGAAGGAAGACCAAGCGGCAAATTATGGAACAACTCATCAACTTGTTCGAGAACAATCCCGACCAAGAATATAGTCTGGGTGATTTAAGCAAACTCCTAAAGCTCAAAAACCATCCTGCCAAGATGCTGTGCACCGACTTGCTCGAAGATATGGTAGCTGACGACTTCATAAGCATGACCAGCCACCACACATTCAAACTGACCACGCGCAATCAGGTGATGACCGGCATCTTTCAGCGCAAACGCAACGGACGCAACAGCTTCTTGCCCGACGGCGAAGAAAAAAGCATCTTGGTCATGGAGCGCAACTCGCATCACGCACTCGACGGTGACATTGTAAAAGCCACCCTCCTGGCCCGCCGACGCAACCATACGCGCGAAGCTGAAATTATCGAGATTGTCAAGAGGGCCAAAGACACCTTTGTAGGCGTATTAAAAGTAGAGCGCAACTACGCCTTTCTGCTTACACACGATCGCCTGCTCGCTTCGGACATCTTTATTCCGAAAGCCAACCTCAAAAAAGGCAAGAGCGGCGACAAAGCCATCGTGCAGATTGTAGAATGGTCCGACAATCAGAAGAATCCCATTGGAAAAGTCATCGACATTTTAGGCACATCCGGCGAAAATGACACCGAAATGCACGCTATCCTGGCCGAATACGGACTGCCCTACACCTATCCTAAGAATGTAGAGAAAGCAGCCAACCTCATCCCCGACGATATTTCGCCTGAAGAAATCAGCAAGCGCGAAGACTTCAGAAAGGTGACCACCTTCACCATCGACCCGCACGACGCCAAAGACTTTGACGATGCCCTCTCCATTCGCTCCGTAGGAAAAGGTCTGTGGGAAGTAGGCGTACACATAGCCGACGTAACCCATTATTTAAAGGAAGGAGGCATGATCGACAAGGAGGCATTCAAACGTGCCACGAGCGTTTATCTGGTTGACCGCACCATACCCATGTTGCCCGAACGACTTTGCAATGAACTTTGCTCCCTCCGCCCCAATGAAGAGAAGCTCACCTACAGCGTCACCTTCATCATCAACGACGAAGGCGAAGTGAAAGACTCACGCATCGGACGCACTGTGATTAAAAGCGACCGCCGATTCACTTACGAAGAAGTTCAATATATCTTAGAAGAAAATGGCGAAGCCTCGCCCGAAGACTTATTGACCCCCGGTGAACATCCGACAGCCATTCGGAAGGCCGGCGACAAGCATATTCAACCCGTTGGCGAATATGCCGACGAACTCATTACGCTCAATCGGCTGGCAAAACACTTCCGCCACCAACGCTTTGACAAAGGTGGCATTGGTTTTGATTCTCCCGAAATCCGGTTTGACACCGATGAGAAGGGACATCCCATCAGAACTTACGTGAAAATAGCCAAAGACGCCAATAAACTGGTAGAAGAGTTCATGCTCTTGGCCAATCGCTATGTGGCAGAGAAAATAGGCCTGCGCGACAAAGGGAAACAACCCAAGGTGTTTGTCTATCGCATTCACGACGTACCCGACATGGAGAAGTTGGAAAAGCTCAGTGCCTTTGCCGCAAAATTCGGTTATCACGTAACTACCGATGGTTCAAAAGACGATATCAACAAGAGCATCAACGACCTGCTTGAAGCCATCAAAGATAAGCCCGAACAGGAAGTAGTTTCGACTGTTGCCCTGCGTTCCATGATGAAAGCCAAGTATTCAACCCATAACATTGGCCATTACGGACTGATGTTCCGCTATTACACACACTTCACATCTCCCATCCGCCGTTATCCCGACCAGATGGTTCATCGATTACTGACCCGATACCTTGAAAATGGGCGAAGCGTAAACAGCCTCAAGACCGAGGAACTCTGTGAACACTGTAATCAGATGGAAGTAATTGCCGCCACAGCCGAGCGTGCAAGCATCAAATATAAACAGGTGGAGTTTATGGGCGATCGCCTCGGACAGACTTTCAGTGGAAAAATCAGCGGTTTGAACGAATTTGGGTTGTATGTCGAGATTGACGAGAATCATTGCGAAGGAATGGTGCCCATCCATCAACTTCAGGACGACTATTATGAATTTGATGAACGCAACTATCGCCTGCTTGGCCGGCGTTCACACCGTTCTTATCAGTTAGGCGACAAGGTCACGATAAAAGTAGCGGCAGCTAACCTGGAAAAACGCCAACTCGACTACGAATTAATTGAACGCGAAGGCCGAAGTGTGACACCGTCACCTGCCAAGCCTTTCAATATCCCCACGAAAAAGAAGAAAAAACGGAAATAAATCACCCCCTATCTAAAATGAGGATATACATCAAACGGTGCATATCCTCTTTTTGGATGGAGTCATCCCACCTCAATCCCAACATTCAATATCCTTTTCCGTGTCAGGCATCATGCTCCGTTTGAACTGCGGATCTTGTCCCTTGCGGCGTTGCGACAGATAATTGTTCAAAAGGAAATACACTTTGGGCGAAAGCAAGATAATGGCCACCAGATTGACAATGGTCATGGCTCCCATCGCCAAATCAACAAACGTCCATGCAGTCTGCAATGATATCAAAGCGCCAATGATCACGGTCAAACCGCTAAAAATTCGGAACAAGACAATCACCCAACGTTGGCGGGTAATAAAACGTATGTTGGTTTCGCCATAAAAATAGTTGGCGATCAGTGTACTGAAGGCGAAGAGAAAGATTGCAACCGTGATGAAAATGCCGCCCACTGGTCCCACATGCCATTCCAAAGCATATTTTGTCAGGATGATACCGTCGTAACCTTGCTGATACAACCCTGAGAGCAGGATGATAAAGGCCGTACAAGTACATATGACCAACGTATCAGTAAAAACGCCCAATGCTTGCAGCAATCCCTGCTTGACCGGATGTGAAGTAGACGCAATGGCAGCCGCATTGGGAGCACTGCCCTCACCGGCTTCATTGCTGAAAAGGCCACGCTTCACACCCTGCATAATGGCCACTCCGACTGCACCACCCACTGCCTGATTGAAACCAAAGGCATTCTCAACAATCAACATCAGCATGGAGGGAACGTGCTGAATATTGATAAGGGTCACCAACAAAGCCAACAGAATATAGCCCACGGCCATCATCGGCACAACGATGCTTGAAAAAAGCGAAATACGCCTTACTCCACCAAAAATGATGAGCGAAACAGCCAATGCA
This sequence comes from uncultured Prevotellaceae bacterium, assembly GCA_945827465.1. Lineage (GTDB taxonomy): Bacteria > Bacteroidota > Bacteroidia > Bacteroidales > Bacteroidaceae > UBA6382. The sequence goes on along the minus strand of CALZOH010000015.1, from coordinate 3,202 downwards.
AGCCCCCATCCCATCGCCATGTGGCTTACTCCCGTGGCGTCACATAGAGCATCACAGAGCGTATTGCTTTGCAGCACCTGATTGGCCATTCCGAATGTAATAGTAATCAATACGGCAAACAAGACGCCCATCCACTTACAATGCAGACCACTCTGCATGTAATAGGCCGGACCGCCATAAAACGATTTTTTACCCCTCTTCTTATAAAGTTGGGCCAATGTTGACTCTACAAAAGCAGTTGCGGCACCAAAAAAAGCCATTACCCACATCCAAAAAACGGCACCGGGACCACCCACAAAGATAGCTGAAGCCACACCGGCCAAATTGCCCGTTCCGACACGGCTCGATAAGGACACCGCAAAGGCCTGGAACGAGCCGATACGCTTTAATTCGTCTGCAGCATCGTCTGAAGACAACGCATGATCTGTTGCCGAAGATGGGGTAGGATGGATAGGACGGTTCACGATCACTTTCCACATATCGCGCAACAAGCGGAACTGTACTCCACGTAAACGAATTGTGAAAAACAAAGCACAAAAAACCAGCAGAACGATGACTACATAAGTCCACAAATAGTCATTAATCAGCTCCATCACGGGCATCACCGACAACACATTCAAGTCAATCAATAACGAATCCATCTTCAATCATTAAAAAATAATCAGGCGCAAACAGAAAGTCAGCAACATTTAATTACTGCAAAGTTATAAAAACCCCTTCGACATGCCAAAGTGAAGCAGCAGAAGTTCACCTCTTACAGCACATTAAAAGACTATTTGATGGTAATATCCGCCGACACACATTTGGCAGAACAAACGAATATTCCTATTTTTGCATCACATAATCCTTCACTACAAGCATTACCATCTCCCTAATGAGAGCAGTTCTCCTTTTGGCATTCCTTTTCTTCTGCACCACGCTGCCTGCTCGTGCCGAGCAATCGTCTAACGCAGAAAACAAGAGTTCGTTTTTCGGTAAAATCGGCATGACTATTGAAAAAATGGTTCACAAGAAAACCGACACCACCTATGTCGGCCTTCCCAGACAACCCTGGAGAGCTACCATGCGCAATAGAATTTCGCAAATTGACATCCGCTTCAAATCCGACATAGATTTAAGCAAAGAATGGGGCGAAGGGAACACCGGAAATATCCATTGGCAATCGCGCATGACCACACCGGTCACCTATGCCACCGGACTTTGGGTCGGTTACAGGAGCTTTGGATTAGGATTTCAAAGAGAACTTGGCAGCCGGAAAAGCACTCATCTTGCCTTCGGATTATCAAACAACCACTTTACTACCTTCCTGCGCTATCGCGAAAGTAAAATCTATGAAATGAACGTTGACATCACGGGAGACATCAACGCTACCCCCATTGATTTACATCAACAAGACCGCTTGGTGAGTCCCATCAAGAGCAAAGTATTTGTTGCCGACGGTTACTACTTCTTCAATGGAAGCCGCTTTTCATACAATGCCGCCTACAAGCAATCATGGATACAGAAGAAATCAGCAGGATCTTTCGTCGTGGGAGCCATGGCTTACTTCGCCGATTTCAATTATGCCCATATTGAGAACGCACATATCATCTCGATGATGAACAACATCGGACGCCTTAAAATCACACAAGGGAATCTGGGATTTGGCTACACCTATAACTATGTCCCTCGTAAAGGTTGGCTCATCAATGGCCTGCTCATGCCAATGGTAACCGTTCTCAACCATGCCACTCTCTACTTTTATAAGATAGACGACAACGCCGAAAACATCACGCGCAACGGGAAAGAATCTACACACAGAAACATTGACTACAACATTGACGGACGCCTTTCGGTTACACGAAACTGGGAAAATTTTTTCATCAACGTATCCGGGCAACTCAATCATTTCTATTATAAAGACGGGAAAACCCGCAACCACACCATTGATTGGTTCACCAACATCGCACTCGGCGTTCGGTTCTGACCGGAGTAATACACAAAAAGGAGTTAACATCAGAGGAAGCATCCTATACTTTGTAAGAAAATTTTATCATGACGAATACGATAAATCCATGCAACGAGAGAAATGAAGAGTTGAAATACTGCTATAAGTACCCTCATCCAAGTGTAACAACCGACTGCGTCATCTTCGGATTCGACGGTAAGAAGTTGCAAGTCCTTTTGGTGCAACGAGGCAATGAGCCCTACAAAGGATGCTGGGCTTTCCCCGGTGGTTTCATGAATATAGACGAAAGTGCCGAAGAGGGAGCACTGCGTGAGTTACAGGAAGAAACTGGTTTAAAGGACGCCTACATCCGACAGTTCCATACCTTCACCGCCCCACAGCGAGACCCACGTGAGCGCGTTATCACCATTGCATATTACGCTTTGGTGAGAATACAGGAAGTAAAAGGCGACGATGACGCTACCGATGCCCGGTGGTTTACCTTGGAAAGAATTCCTCAGCTCGCTTTTGACCATGACCAAATACTGCAAAAGGCTATACAGGCATTGCGCCGGCAGATTCACTTCGAGCCTATTGGTTTTGAACTACTGCCAGAAGAATTTACCCTCATGGAGTTGCAAAACCTCTATGAAGCCATTCTGGATGTCCGCTTCGACCACCGCGACTTCTATGACAAGATGAATAAACTCGGAATACTGGAACAGATCAATGAGACGGTTCACCCCACGCAGAAGAACGAGGCCAAACTCTTTCGTTTCAACAAAGCAAAATACGAGGAACTAAAAAACGAAGGATTCAAATTGATTATTTAAATCCCAATCAGTTCATTAGACCGTTTTACACCAACAAGCCTTCTTTTTGTCATCAGTCATCCCGCTTTTCGGTTACACTGGAGTCCTATCGCTCCTATGAGATAGGGGTTGTTGGTCTGTTCGTGGGTGTATCGGGCATGAAATATCGTCATATACAGGGTGCATAGAGTACCTTCGCACATGCTTCCAAGCCTTTGTTTTGCCTGCAATGCATCCATCGCAAGTGAGATGAAGGGCTCTTCGTGGTGTACAAAGTCCCATCGCGATAGCCGAAGCCTCATTGTCAGAGTGACAATTTCGCTATCGCGGTTGCGATGAGGGTTTGCGCATGTGACAATTTCATTATCGCGGTTGCGATGAGGGTTTGCGCAAGTGACAATTTCATTTTCGCGGTTGCGATAGCCGTTTTGCGCAAGAAGCAGCCCTCATTTCGCAGGTGGCA
>CALZOH010000014.1 GCA_945827465.1 uncultured Prevotellaceae bacterium | reverse complement strand
CACACGACGCAAAACCGTCCTGCAAACGTTCAATGCCCGATTGTTCCTTGTGTAATACCTCCATGCAAATGTTCAGTGCCTCTTGTTCATGATACAAAGCAGTATAGCCAAAACGGGAATCTATAATTATCGTCTCTGTCATTCTCACGCGAACGGGGCCATTGAAATGATTCTTATTGCAAAGCTTTCACCCAAATCGGTCATTAGAGAAAGATTGATACAATACTCTAATGACCGATTTGAATGTAACTTGTCAATTAATTGCAATAGTTCTTAATTCCTAAATCGCAATTCTGAATCTTGACTAATAGGAGACTTTTGGAATGTTCTGGCCAATTGTCTCAACAAAAACAATGTTTCTTCTTTCGGAGATAACTCTAAAATCGTAAAATCAACCATAGGCAATTGGGGCTATATTCTGACTATAGAACGCCCAAAAACCTAATATATTATATTCTTGGAATAATTTTTCAAGATAGGGATAATGAAATATTGTTTTCCGTTGCAAGACGACGGATGTTCAATATGGCATATCTCATTCGCCCTAAAGCCGTGTTAATACTGATATTTAATTCTTGCGCAATCTCCTTAAAACTCATGTTGCAATAATAACGAAGGTATAAAACACGACTTTGCGGCTCGGGCAACATCTTGCAAAGTTGCTTAATGTCCTTCATGGTCTGATTGTTCAAGAGATTTACTTCATAGGCATCATCCAACAATTGATAATTATTGAGAGCATCACTGCCACACTCTTCATCAGACACCAAGCATTCGTTTTCACGTTGCCGGAAATAGTCTATTATCAGATTGTGAGCAATCCTATTTATCCATGCAGCAAATCGCCCTGCTGCGACATAGCGACGAGACTGGATGCGCAGAATTACCTTGACAAAGGTTTCTTGGAAGAGGTCGTTTGCAACATCCTCATCCTTGACCGTATAAAAAATATATGAATACAACTTTGACTGATATCGGTTGAGAAGAATGTCAAAGGCTTCATTATTACCATTTGCGTACAATTCGACCAATGCATCATCGGTCAGCTTGTGAACGTCTTTCATTACTTCTGAATTTACAATTAAAAGAGTAACGATTCTTCGATAGGCAATAATTTTATATGTTTACGATGGCAAAGAAACAATTAAAATCTGAAACAACCAAACTTTTTGGTGAAAAAGTAGATTTTTACACATTAACTAATGCACAAACGCATCACCTTTATTTTTCCATCCACGCAAGAAGTCTGCAACCATCATACGCTTCTTTCCTGCTATCTGCAATTGATGAATTACCAAGAAACCTCCGTCAACAGCAACTTTTAAATAGGATTGTCCGTCGGTAATCAATGTACCCGTCTTTAAATGGTGTTGCGCCGGCTCTTGAGAAGATTCAAAAATTTTCATGGATAATTCGCAGTTATCCGCATTTAATAGGGTCCATGCAGCCGGAACGGGCGACAATCCGCGAATATGATCATGTACTCGGTTCAATGGCAACGCCCAATTGATGCGACAGGTCTCGCGAAAGATTTTCGGTGCCGGTTTCATTTCTTCCGGGCTCAAAGAGGGTTGCGGTACGGAAGATATCGTACCATCTAAAACAGCGTCAACCGTTTTCAAAACCAAGTCACCACCCAGCAACATCAAACGATCATGGATGGTTTCAAAGTTATCATTCTCACCAATATTTATTTTGGTTTGGTAAATGATTTCACCTGTGTCAATATCTTTTTCTAAAAAGAAAGTAGTGATACCGGTCTCCTTTTCACCATTGATGATAGCCCAATTGATGGGAGCAGCACCACGGTATTGAGGCAGCAACGAGCCATGAAGGTTAAACGTTCCATAGCGAGGCCATCCCCATACCACCTCCGGCAGCATTCTGAAGGCAACTACAATCTGCAAATCAGGTCGTAACTGACGCAATTGTTCAACGAAAGCCTCATCTTTGAGTTTTTCCGGCTGCAACAACGGAAGTCCCTTTTCTAAAGCATAGGTTTTAACCGGACTTGGCTGTAATTTGTTCTTGTGTCGATCGACAGGCTTATCTGGCGTTGTAACAACACCTACCACTTGATAACCACCTTCTACCAAACGACGCAAACTTTCAACCGCAAAATCGGGTGTACCAAAATACACGATTCTCAAATCTTTCTTTTCCATAATTCATTCTTCTTGTTATTCTTCAGAGAAATCTACCAACATCTGCCGATACGCACTATACAGACGATTTTGATAAATTAACCCCAAAAATTTCCCATCACTGTTCAACACAGGAAGTACATCGGCCTTCGTACGCTGAAAACGATCCATCACCTTAGGCATAGCATCGTCGATACTGAGCAAACTGGGTGGATTTTCCATTAATTGCTGAGCCGTAAATACATGATATAATTCTTGACGGAATACAATGTTCCGAATATTATTCAGATAAATCATGCCACACAAATTTCCTAATCCGTCAACTACCGGAAAAGCATAAGCCTTTTCTTTGGCAATCAAGAGAGTGAGCTTTCCCAAGTCCATATCAGGATGTATGCGCATGCAACACTTGTCAATAATAGTATCCATACTCATTAACGTAAGTATGGCACGGTCCTTATGATGGGTTATCAACTGTCCTTTCTTCGCCAAACGCGTTGCATAAATGCTATGAGGCTCAAAAACAACAATTGTAAGGTAGGCACTCACCGCAACAATCATCAGGGGGACCAGCATACCGTATCCTCCCGTCAATTCTGCAATCAAGAAGATACTGGTGAGGGGTGCGTGCATCACAGCAGCCATTACGCCGGCCATGCCCAACAAAGCAAAATGCGTGGTTGGAACATCCATCGCAAAATCCACTTCATTCCACAAAGTGGAAAAAACAAAGCCGCCCAAGCCACCTAAGAAAAGCGAAGGTGCAAAAAGACCACCGCAACCGCCACCACCTGTTGTGGCCGCCGACGCAAGTACTTTTGTAAGGATAATCAGACTTAACATCGGTATTAGCATCGAGCTATGCCCGTAAAAAAGGGATTTATTCAGCAATTCGTAAGCATTGCCGGTCAACAACAGTTCTATACTATCGTAGCCCTCCCCATATAAAGGAGGAAACAGGAAAATCAAGATGCTCAAAACGATTCCACCCAACGCCAATTTGCGATATAAACCCTGCGTCCTTCTGAAAACGTCCTCGATTCGATTGGATGCCCAAGTAAAATACCAAGAAATCAAACCACAGAAAATACCAAGAAAGATGGTTGGAACCACTCTTTCTACCGTAAAGGCATCTACAGAATGAAATGTAAACATCGAGCTCATGCCCGAAAAGCTGTATGTCAACACTGCAGAAGTAACACACGACACCAATAAAGGCAAAAGAGAAGCCATGGTCAAATCAAGCATCAGCACTTCCAATGTAAACACCAAACCGGCAAACGGAGCCTTAAAGATTCCTGCAATTGCACCAGAAGCGCCGCAACCTATCAGGACCATCAATGTTTTCTGATCAACACGGAACAAGTTTCCCAAGGTTGAGCCAATGGCAGAACCAGTCAGAACTGCCGGTGACTCAGCACCCACAGAACCTCCAAAACCGATGGTGATTGAACTGCCTATTACGCTTGACCAACAATTATGCTTTTTAATATGTCCCTGACGACGAGAAATGGCAAACAATATCTTGGTTACACCATGACCGATATCATCGCGAACGATGTACTTAATAAACAAGGCTGTCAAGAAGATTCCTATCACCGGATAAACCAAATAAAGCCAGTTCATCTGGGTCACATCAAAGCTATTTGTCAGCACATGCTTGATTCCCTCTATCAGCGATTTCAGCAGCCAAGAAGCGATTGCCGTCATCACTCCCACCAGGAAGGCCATAAAAATGAGCAGTTGGCGCTGACTAAAATGCTGCTCCAACCAAGCTACAAGAATTTCGGGAATTCTCTGATTGTTTTGTTTATCTTCTATCGTCCTCAATACTCTTTACTTGAATTCTTCACTACTTTATGGTCTGATTACTTTGACCTCACCATGAGCGCCCAACTTAATCACAGTTGAAGGCTGCACCTTCGAGCGATCTTTCTGCCGATACTTCACAACATAATCCACCGCCTCAATGATTTCCGGACTAATTTGTTCAAAACAAGCCGGCGAAGGCTCACCACTTAGGTTGGCAGAAGTTGAGACTATGGCCTTTTTAAAACGAAAGCAGAGTTCTCTGCTAAAAAGTTCTCCTGTCACACGAATACCTACGCTTCCATCCTCGGCCAAGAGATTCGTTGCCAGATTGCGACCGCCATCAAACACGATGGTAGTGGGTCGAGAATTCAACTCCATCACATCCCATGCAACGGAAGGAACCTTTTCAACATAAAATTCAACCTTGGCTTCCGAATCGACCAACGTAATAAGCGCTTTGGAGTCAGCTCTTTTTTTTATCTCGTATATCTTCCGGACCGCATCGGCATTAGTTGCATCGCAACCCAATCCCCATACCGTGTCAGTAGGATACAAAATAATTCCACCATCACGCAAAACAGTCAATGCTTCTTTGAGATCGTTGCGAAATTCCTCCGAGCGCACTATTTTCAACTCACGAGCACTCAGACCTCCCTTACGACCTTCAGACTCCACGTATTTAGTACTCATTTGTAAAATGGAAACGAATGTGTTTGAAATCTTGTTGCGCCATTGAGAGCACATAGCCGCTGTCAGCTAAGAATACATCACGCCCTTCACAGTCCTTCGCCATATATTGATACTTACGTTTCTTGAACTGTTCTAATTCATCGGAGTCATCGCTTTCAATCCAACAAGCCTTATACAGACTTACCGGTTCCCAACGACATTTGGCATTATACTCATTTTCCAAACGGTATTGTATCACCTCAAACTGAAGTTGCCCCACAGTTCCAATGATTCTGCGATTGTTAAACTGATTCACAAACATCTGAGCAACTCCTTCGTCCATCAACTGCTCAACACCTTTCTGAAATTGCTTGCTACGCATCGGGTCGGCATTTTCTATATACTTGAACAACTCGGGAGAAAAGCTCGGAAGTCCCCTAAAATGCAGTGATTCACCTTCGGTCAACGTATCACCTATCTTAAAGATTTGGTTATCGGGTAATCCTACAATATCTCCGGCCCAAGCCTCATCGATAGTACTCTTGCGCTGCGCCATAAATTGTGTAGGCGATGAAAAACGCATGGTTTTATTATGACGAATATGCAAATAGGGTTTATTCCTTTCAAACTTTCCACTGCAAACCTTACAGAACGCTATACAGCTACGATGATTGGGGTCGATATTGGCTGTAATCTTAAAGATAAAGCCGGTGAATTTCTCCTCGGAAGGATCTACACTCCTTTCAAGGGCTTGCGTGGGACGAGGAGAGGGAGCAATTTTCACAAAGCAATCGAGCAATTCCTTCACGCCAAAGTTATTCAAGGCCGAACCAAAGAATACGGGAGCTACATCACCCGAAAGGTAAGTCTCGACGGCGAACTCAGGATAAACGCCATCAATGAGTTCCAAATCATCACGCAACTTCCGGGCATCTTTCTCACCGACACGTTCATCAAGTTCTTGCGAATGAATATCGACTTCTACCTTTTCGGTGACATGTTGTTTGTCGGGAGCGAACAAATTCAGATTACTCTCATAGATATTGTAGACACCTTTGAATCGGGCGCCTTGATTAATGGGCCAGCTCAGAGGGCGCACAGCAATCTGCAATTCCTGCTCCAGCTCATCCAAAAGATCAAACGGGTCTTTTCCCTCGCGGTCCATCTTGTTGACGAATATAATCACCGGGGTCTTACGCATCCTACATACATTCATCAGCTTCCTCGTTTGCGTTTCGACACCTTTAGCCCCATCAACGACGATGATCACACTGTCAACAGCCGTCAGCGTACGGAAGGTATCTTCGGCAAAATCCTGGTGACCGGGCGTATCCAAAATGTTTACCTTATAATCTTCGTAGTCAAACTCCATCACCGAAGTGGTGACAGATATTCCACGTTGTTTTTCAATCTCCATCCAATCGCTGGTGGCCGTTTTCCTGATTTTATTATTCTTCACGGCGCCGGCCACTTGGATTTGTCCACCAAAAAGCAGCAATTTTTCTGTCAGGGTAGTCTTTCCTGCGTCAGGATGAGAAATGATGGCAAATGTTCGTCTTCTTTCTATTTCGTCCATATTCTAATTGTTCTTTATCAAACGGGCAATGCACTCGCAGAGGCTATCTTCCCAATAAGGTATTTCTATTTGACAGGTTTGTTTAATCTTTGTTTTGTCGAGCACGGAGTAATGCGGACGTTGCGCAGGGGTCGGATACTGTTCTGTCAGCAAAGGTTTGACATGACAAGTGCCGATGCCGGCTATGCGATGGATGGCTTTGGTAAAATCATACCAAGAAATCACGCCCTCATTACTAAAGTGATAGATGCCCGCTTCGGCATCACACTGCAACAAGGCAAACACGGCCCTGGCCAAATCAAGCGCATAGGTGGGCGTACCCACCTGGTCACAAACGACGCCCAAAGCAGTTCTTTCCTTCCCCAAGCGAAGCATTGTCTTTACGAAATTATTGCCGTAAGGCGAATAAAGCCAAGCTGTACGCACGATGATAGCCCGATGGCAAGCCCTCATCACGCGTTGTTCGCCTTCAAGTTTGGTTCGACCATATGCCGAGCAAGGATTGGTCACCATTTCTTCCCGATAAGGCACACATCCGCGCCCATCGAAAACGTAATCGGTCGAGATTTGTATCATTCTGCCACCACGACGCTCCACGGCCTCCGCCAAATATTCCGGTGCCAAGGCATTCAGTTTCCGCGCCAGTTCCTCGTTTTCCTCGGCCTTATCAACGGCTGTATAAGCGGCACAATTAATAATCGCGTCTACTTCCTGGGCTTCGACCAATGCTTCTACGGCTTGCTGGTTGCAGATATCAAGTTCCTCGATATCCGTGAAGATATAATGATGGGCGGCATCAAGCGCGGCGAGGTTTTGCACCTCACGACCTAACTGCCCGTTACATCCAGTTACTAATATATTCATACTGATTAAAACTCTAAAGGTTCCACCTGGTCTTTCTGATAATAATCAGACAGCATTGCCAAAAACGTCGTCACTTGCTCCACGGCTTGTTGAGTGGATTCGGTCACCGGTTTCTTCTGCAACCGAAGCAGGAGGTTTCCATAAAGGAAGTTGAAACACGTTTCCAACTCGTTTTCTTCACGGTTTCCATTCTTTTGACGGAGAGTCACCACAATGGGCAATACTTTCATATAGGCCGACTGATAATAGGTGTATTTGTCGGAGGTCGAAAGTTGATGATGCAAATCGCTCAAGTTGATGAGCACGTTCTTGCAAATCTGCAGGTGACCGCGCTCAGTTACACCTTCGCGGTGCATCATGTCGATGAGTTGGCGATACCACTCTTCCATGCGTTGACGTTCGTCGTCGGCCAAGCCCGAAAAACGGGAGAGATAATCAGCTTTCAGCTTGTCGAAATCTAAGCCAAATGCTCTCAGCAAGTCTTCCACCTGCCACATATAGAGCAAATACTCTGCAATGTTACTTTTCCTCAGTTTCTCAGCAATCAGCATATCAATAGATCGAGTGAAGGCCCAAGAGGGTAAACACAAATCCGAAGAGTGATGCCATGATCACCAGTGCGCCGATGGTCATCGTCATCATCCTTATATATTTCTCATTGAAATGCGTGCGAACTTTATTCACCACATACGAAAGGCCCAGCCACCAGAGCATGGCCCCTACCATCATGGCCGTATAGCCAAACACCTGTTCCATCGGATGATTGGGCACTACAAAGGCGAAGCGAGCGAAGAGTGCTATAAAGAGGAAAACAATCAGTGGGTTTGACAGCGTCACTAAAAAGGCGGTGAAGAAATTGTGCAGCAGGGTTCCTTTTTCCTTGGATGTGACGGGGAATTTCTTCTGAGGTTTGCTGCGGAACATATACAAGCCGAACAGAAACAACATGGCGCTTCCCGCCAGCTGCATCTTGAACATATTGGCTGCATTGCTCACGAAATCCATTACGAATGACATTCCGAAACCCGTTACCAACGCGTAAATTAAGTCACTGAGCGCTGCGCCCATTCCGGTCACTATGCCGTAAGGCAAGCCCTTGCGCAAGGTACGCTGGATGCAAAGAATGCCAACAGGACCTGTCGGCGCCGATGCCACGACACCGACAAACAAGCCCTTAATCACTAATTCTATAGTACTTATAGGTTCTATCCCAAACATTATGTGTGCAAAATTCGCACTTTTTTACGAGACACAGAAAAAGAATGGCGTTTTTCTGAAACAAAAACAGCCCGGCGGCTCGTTTTATCAAGATATTTCCTAACTTTGTAAGCACATTGTTTTTTTCATTTAATACAACACACAATCATGGATAGTATTGCTAAGCCCTATGTGATTGGGCTCGACTTAGGAGGAACCAACTCGGTTTTTGGTATTGTAGACACACGTGGTGAAATCAAGGGCTCCACAGCCATTAAGACTCAGGCTTATTCTGACGTAAACGATTACGTACAGGCCGGCGTTGACGCCTTGCAGCCTATTATTGATATGGTAGGCGGTATTGAGAAGATTAAGGGTATGGGCATTGGTGCGCCTAACGGTAATTACTACAGCGGCGCTATCGAGAATGCTGCCAATTTGCTTTGGAAGGGCATCGTGCCGCTGGCCAAGCTGTTTTCTGACAAACTGGGCATCCCTGTTGCTTTGACCAATGACGCCAATGCGGCTGCCATCGGTGAGATGACTTACGGTGTAGCCCGCGGTATGAAGGATTTCATCATGATTACGTTAGGTACGGGCGTGGGTAGCGGTATCGTTATCAACGGTCAGTTGGTTTATGGTAGCGACGGTTTTGCCGGTGAACTCGGCCACGTTACGATGGACCGCAGCGGCAACGGCCGCACTTGCGGATGCGGAAAGCGCGGATGTCTGGAGACTTATTGCTCGGCTACGGGTGTGGCCCGCACGGCTCGCGAGATTCTGGAGACGACGGATCGCCCCAGCTTATTGCGCGATATTCCCTTGAAGGATATTACTTCTCTCGACGTTTCTTTGGCTGCCGAAAAGGGCGATGCCATTGCTAAGGAGATTTATGAGTTCACGGGTAGAATGCTGGGCGAGGCTTGCGCCGACTTTGCGGCTTTCAGCAGTCCCGAGGCATTTGTGTTCTTCGGTGGTCTGACTAAGGCCGGCGACTTGCTGATGAAGCCTCTTCAGGAGTCGTATAACGAGCACGTTCTCCCGATGTTCAGAGGTCATGCCAAGCTTTTGGTTTCGGGTCTGAAGGGTTCTGAAGCCGCTGTGCTCGGTGCGAGTGCTCTGGGTTGGGATGCCAAGCCTAACAAGTAGGCGACCGACTTTGGTTTGAGATGTTGAAGCCGCGAAGTTCGATGACGAACTTCGCGGCTTCTCTTTGTCTGTAGGCGTCAGGGGCGCAGCCGGGGTTTAGCGCATCATGCGCATCATGGGCGGACGCTGGGTGCGTCGGGTCTGCTGGGCTTTCTTGACGTTGGTGTATTTCTTATATTGTTCTTCGGTGAAGATTTCCTTCAGATAGCGCTCGTAGTTGGCGGAGCGTTTCTTGGCCAAGGCGATGAATTCCTGGGTCTTTTCGGCCATTTCGGTGGGGGTGGCGTCTTCGAGGGTGACGCTGCGCCGCTCTGCGATTTCGGCACTTACTTCGGCGATATTGAGTGCGAGGAGTTTCTCGCGCTGTTCGTCGGAGAGTTTATATTTCTTGGCGAGTTTGTCGGTGGCTTCGGTGGCTATCTTGAGGGAGTCGGAGATGTTTCCGTTCCAGCCGAGCAGGTTGACATTGTTTTCGCCGAGTTCGCGCGAGGCTATGTTGGCGAGCCAATTGACGTTGCCTTTGATGGTTTCTTTATTTTTTTCTTCGTCTTCGAGATATTTGGCGTACTGTTTCTCGCTGAGGATGTCTTTGATGACGCTGTTGTAGCCGGCTTGCACTTCGGCTTTCATCTTTTTGATTTCGGCTTTTTGTGCGGCGTTTGCTTTTTTCAGGTCAATGGCGGCATCGATTTCGGCGAGGCTTTGCAGGCGACTCAGATTGAGTGCTTGCAGGGCCGCGGCCTGTCCTTCGTCGAGGTTGTAGCGTTTGACCATTTCGGCGGTCTGGTCTTTGGCTTGCTGCTGAAGGTCGGGGGTTTCTTGTTTGGTTGCGGCTTTGCTTTGTGCGTTGGCGCTTGTGGCGGGAAGGCCTGCCATGAGCAGGGTGAAGCCTGCCAGGGCGAGGAGTTGCTGGATGCGATTCATGATTTGGTGTGAATGATGATGGGTTTGATTAGAGTTGTTCCATATCTTCGGCGTCGAGTATTTCGTCGCGCTCTATGGTCATTTGTCCGGAGGCGTCGATGGTGACGACGAGGGGGATGTAGAGGTCGCTACGCGGATAGCAGATGCTGGTGGCGAAGCGCAGTCCTTGGGGTGTGACCATGTCGAAGACGAGGCCTTCGAGCATGCCGTTCTGCCGGAAGTCTTTGTCGATGTATTGCTCAAAGGTGGTTTTGAAGAACCTTTTGTGGAAGATTTCTTGGCCGTCGAGCGATACGAGCAGGTCGATGTGGTTGTCGAGGAAGGTGTCGCCTGAGGCTTCGTCTTTTACCTGGGGCAGGGAGGGGTCGGCCTCACGGGCGATGTGATACTGGTAGATTTTACCATTCCAGGTCACGGTGTCGGTGGTTTGCGAGGGTTGCAGTTCTACGACTCCGCGCCAATTGGTTTCGTCGGGCGGAAGGCTGTCGACGATTGCCTCCGCGGCTTTCTCTGTTTTGTTTCCGTTGCAGGCTGTCAGGGCCAAGAGCGCGAGGAGCACTGCTATTTGCCATTTGAAATACATTGGTTTGATGTTTGTTTTGACGGGTGCAAAGTTACGCAAGAGAATAGATATACGAGGCAAATTTAGGTTTCTTTATCACGAAATGTCCGCCGCATAAGGCTCTGTGCGGGCCAAAGCGGCGGACTGACGGGAGAATTTCTTGTTTGTTGATGTTTTTTGGATGGAAACTGTATTAGTTTTCTTTCTTGCCTTTTTGCTTGCGCTCTTGCATGCGTTTCTGCATTTCTTCGGCGCGGACCTTTTGGTCAGCGGTGTACTTGGCGTACTGTTCTTCGGTGAGGATTTCCTTGATGGAGGCGTCGAACTTTTCACGCTGCTTGTTCATGACGGTGCGCACGCTGTCGCGCTGTTCCTTGGTCATGCGTCCCTGGCGATTGCCGCGAGTGGGTCTGTTTTTGGAGCATTCCTCAAAGAGGGCCTTGAGCTTGGTTTGCTGTTCTGAGGAGAGGCCATACTTTTTGGTCATTTGTTTTACGCGGGCTTCGGCCATCTTGGCGGGGTCCATCTGCTGGCGGCCGCCTCTCTGGCGGCGGCCGGTTTGTTCGGTGTTGTTGTCGTCACACATGACGCAGGCCATGGCGGGGGTGCTGCTCAAGAGGCAGCAGAGTGCGATTAAATAAAATAACTGTTTCATGTTTGCTTTTATATTTTTATGATTGAATTATGCTCGTTATTTTTGGGGCGAAACTGTTGTAATGACCGCCGGGCAAGGCGAGAGTTTAATTCTTCGGATAAAATAAATATGAATGCCGGCGCGAAAAGGGCGGCCTTGTGGGGGCGAGGGGCATAAAAGGGACGGAATCTTTTTTGATGCTTCATTTCTTTTGCTAACTTTGCAACAACTTCCATTTTTAAAGATATGGCACAGAAGATTTTTATCATCGCGGGTTGCAATGGCGCAGGCAAGACGACGGCGTCACTGAATATCTTGCCGCAGATACTTCAGTGCGACGAGTTCGTTAACGCCGATGAGATTGCACGCGGTCTGTCACCCTTCCATCCCGAGCGCGTTTCGCTCGAAGCGGGCCGGCTGATGCTCGAGCGCATCAGTCAGCTGATGGTGAAGAAGGCCACGTTTGCCATTGAGACGACGCTCTCTACGCGCTCTTACGTGAGCCTCATCAAGAAGGCTCACAAGGCCGGTTACCAGGTTGAGCTGATTTTCTTTTGGTTGGCCTCGCCCGAGGTAGCCATGCAGCGGGTGGCCAAACGGGTGGCCGAGGGCGGTCACAACATTCCGGAGGATGTCATCAGGCGCCGTTACAGCGCGGGCATCAAGAATCTCTTCAGCATCTACAATCACGAGGTAGACCGCTGGATGTTGATCGACAACAATACGGGGCAGTCGGTTGTATTGGCCGAGTCGAACAACGGCGTGACCAAGATTTATGACTTCAACCGTTTTAAACACATTATGGATTATGGACTCAGCCAACAATAACCTCTCTCCCTACGCCCGGCTCATTCAGCACGGACTGGCGCAGTCCAACCGCAAACTGTTGGAGTTTGACGCCGCCCTGGGCCGAACCCTGATTTTCGGCCGGCTCGACGGCAGCTTTGAGGAGGTCAGCGCGGCCGACTTCCTGAAAGAGGTCAGAGAGTCAGACTGGTGGAAGTACCACTTTGAAAGCAATTCTTTCGCCGACGAGGAACAGCCTCGCCGAATCCCGAAATAGATTCTCCTTATTGATTGAACCCTAAGCAGGCGCAGGAACCCAAAGTTCCGCGCCTGTTTTTTCGTCCGGGGGCTGTTACCTTCAATGCTCTAAAAGTACTTTTCGACCATTGAAGGTCATCAAACTTATCATTCATTGTTTTCGCATGATTGAAGGCCTTCAAAGTCATGAATCAATAAAATTCTCATTGATTGAAGGGCTTCAAGATAATTATATCCCCATTTTTGATAGCCTTGAAAGGCTTCTATCTAATAAAAAAGATATGAATTACAAGTTTGAAGTTCTTCAAAGAATGGAATTAATAGTGTTAACATATTATTGAAGGCCTTCAATGGATATATAATCTGGTATTGAAAAAAATTGAAGGGCTTCAATGGCTATCAGGAGATTATTTCGTATCTTCGCAGGGTAAACAATTGATTGCCGAGTCCCGGTTTTCTGCCGCCGGGACTCAAACCACCCTTCATTCACCCTGACATAAGCCAAAAAGATGAAAGAGTTTACTCGATTCTCGCTGTTGAGACTGAAAAACGAAGACCATTACACCTTCGTCAGAGACTTCGTGGGCTATCTGGAGAACGCGGGCTTCTCGGCGCCGAGCCTCGTGAAGGGGCTGGAGCAGATGAAGGCCTGCTACGACGAAGAGACGAAGTGTATCAAGATTACCCGAATGTCGGACCAGACGGCGCTCATCCGTGAGGCCGACCGGCAACGCGACAAGTGCTACAGCTGGTTGCACGCGCTGGCCCGCGTATGGTCGCGCACGGACCTGAAGAAGGGCAAGTCGGGCGAGAAGGTGATGAAGGTGCTTCGCGACTACCGGCTCGACGTCAACGTGAACTACCGCGCCGAGACGGGCCTCATCTCGAGCATGAGCGAAAGGCTGATGCAGGGCGAATTTAAGTATGCGGTCGACGAGATAGGCGCTACCGACATTCTCGACCGGCTCATCGAGCAGAACGAAGAGGTGGAGCGGCTCATGCGCATGCGCACCAGCGAGCAGAGCGCCCTGCCGAAGGGGGCTCTGAAGGCGGCCCGCCTCCAGTCGAACGCTGCCTACGCCCACCTCACGGGTTTGATACAGAGCTTTTGCTACATCGCCGACGACGCCGAGCCTTACGAGCGGTTCGTCAACCTCTGGAACTCTTACATTGCCGACATGCGCAGCCGCCTCAAGCGCCAGGCCACCTATCGCCAGAAGGCCCTCCAGGCCGACGAGCCTCAGCCAGCCCCACCCTCGCCCACCGAGACGGCACCATAGGCCGGAAGGGCGATGCCCAAAAAGAAAGGGCTGCGACGAGAGGAATCACTTCCTTCGCCGCAGCCCTTTGCTTTGGACAGGCCGCCTTATTCGCGCGAGGCGCGCTTGCGGTCGTTATGGTCGAGAATGATTTTGCGAATGCGCATGCTCTTCGGGGTCACCTCCACGTATTCATCGCCCTTGATGTATTCCAAAGCCTCTTCGAGCGAGAACTCCACGGGCGGAATGATGTGGGCCTTTTCGTCGGTACCGCTGGCGCGCACGTTGGTGAGCTGCTTGGCCTTGGTCACATTCACCACGATGTCGTTGTCGTGAACGTGCTCGCCCACCACCTGACCGGCATACACCTGGTCTTGGGGCGACACGAAGAAGCGGCCGCGGTCCTGCAACTTGTCGAGAGCGTAAGCATACACCGTACCGCTCTCCAGGGCAATGAGCGAACCGTTGACGCGGCGGTTCATGTCTCCCTTGTAAGGCTCGTAACCCTTAAAGCGGTGAGCCATGATGGCCTCGCCCTGACTGGCCGTGAGCACGTTGGTGCGCAAGCCGATGATGCCCCTCGAGGGAATGTTAAAGCCGATGTTCAGGCGGTCGCCCTGGCTCTCCATCTGCGTCATTTCGCCCTTCCGACGCGTCACCATATCAATAATCTTGCTCGAGAACTCCTCGGGCACGTTCACCGTCAGTTCCTCAATGGGTTCGCACTTCTGCCCGTCGATGGTCTTATAAATCACCTGCGGCTGACCCACCTGCAATTCATATCCCTCGCGTCGCATCGTTTCGATGAGCACACTCAAGTGGAGCACGCCGCGGCCCGACACCACCCAGTTGTCAAAGCCTTCGCCCTTGCGCACCTTCAGCGCCAGGTTGCGCTGCAACTCCTTCTGCAGGCGCTCCTCGATTTGACGGCTTGTGCAGTACTTACCCTCCTTGCCGAAGAAGGGCGAATCGTTAATGGCAAAAAGCATGCTCATCGTCGGCTCGTCGATGGTAATCGTGGGCAGCGCCTCGGGCTGCTCAAAGTCGCAGATGGTGTCGCCAATCTCGAAATTCTCCAAGCCGATCACGGCGCAAATGTCGCCGCTCTCCATCTGGTCGATCTTGCGGTGGCCCATGCCTTCAAAGGTATGAATCTCCTTGATGCGCGTCTTCTCCGACGTGCCGTCGCGATGACAAATGGTCACGTTCTGACCTTCCTTGAGCGTTCCGCGATGTACACGGCCCACGGCGATGCGTCCCGTATAGCTCGAGTAGTCCAGCGAAGTAATCAGCATCTGCGACGTACCCTCCAAGCGCTGCGGGGCAGGAATCACCTCAATGATTTTATCCAAAAGGTAAGTGATGTCAGAGGTCGGCGTCTTCCAGTCCTCGCCCATCCAACCATTCTTGGCCGAGCCGTACACCACGGGGAAGTCCAACTGATCCTCCGTAGCGTTCAGGTTACACATCAGGTCGAAAGCCATCTCATACACTTCCTCCGGGCGGCAGTTGGGCTTATCCACCTTATTGACCACCACAATCGGTTTCAGTCCGATAGAGAGCGCCTTCTCCAACACGAAGCGAGTCTGGGGCATCGGTCCCTCAAAAGCATCGACCAGCAGGATGCAGCCGTCGGCCATATTGAGCACGCGCTCCACCTCACCGCCAAAATCAGAGTGGCCCGGCGTGTCGATGATGTTAATCTTCACTCCCTTGTAAACGATGGAAACATTCTTGGAAAGGATGGTGATACCTCGCTCCCGTTCCAGGTCATTATTGTCCAAGATTAAATTACCCGCGTCCTGGTTTTCTCTGAAAAGGTTGCCGGCCATGAGCATCTTATCCACCAGCGTGGTCTTTCCGTGGTCGACATGAGCGATAATCGCAATGTTACGAATGTCTTGCATATAGGTATCTTTCTTAAAAAATCGGGAGCAAAGTTAGCAAAAAAACCAAGACCTTAGAAGCATCACCCGCTACGGCCTCGGCGAAATCACGGCCGCGCAACGAATCTGTCACAGAAAATCCTTCACGCCACTTTTTTTGAAAAGTAGGGTGAAGGATTTTAAGGTTTAGCGGCGGGAAGCCTCGCCCCCGCGTCAGAAAAGGATGCGCTTCTTGTAGCCCGTTCCCGTCCACACCTTCGAGTCCATCAGGTGGTAAACAGGCGTCAGCCTCAGCCCGGTGCCCGTCACGCCCCACTCGCCGGGGCCGGTCGGCTCAAGGCGCGGATGCTCGGGCAGGGCCTCCGAAGCCTCGCCCTCACAGCCTAAGAGCAAGGGACCGTAGAAGGCGCGACGCTTCGTCCCTTCGGCATTGGCCCGATTGAGCACGGAACGGAACTCCGCCCGCAGCGTATAGCTCAGTTCGAGCACCTGACCGGGCACCCAGCGGCGCCTCAACTCCAGGAAGCCCCATTTCGCCTCGGGCAGGGGCAGCTCGCGGCCGTCGAGCGTCAGCTTGACGTTCTCCATCCAAGGCCGAAGGGCCAGGCGGATGGACGTAGCGCTCGAGGGAGCCTGAAGGATGTTCAACTGCACCTGCTGATTGAAGGGATACGACGTGGATACTTGAAATGCAAGGTTACGGCCCGACGAGAGGCGCACGTCGTAAGCCGCCTCGTGGTAGAAAGGCAGGTAAACGCCCTTGCTGTCCTTGAACAGGCTGTAACGAACCGCGCTCGACAAACCCTCGCCGCCGCGCATCGTGCAACACCAGTGTGCCTCGGGGGCATGAACGCCCAAGTGCGACGTCGCAGTAGCCAAGCCCGGACAGTTGTCGCAGCCGAACCCGCCGTTGAAACGTTGCGTATGGCAAAGGGCATTGTAATAAATCTCCTCGGCCACGTCCAGATAAGACGGGTCGAGCGTATGCTGCCACAACTGAACGGCCAGCATGTAAGAGTCGACAATGGCGCAGGGCTCGGTCCACGTATCGAAGCGGTCAAACCAGTTATAGTTCTCAAAGTTTTCGGTCATGCCGTTCTCCTGATAGATTTTGAAACGTCGGGCAGCCTCGTCGACGCAACGCCAATAGCCCGTGGCATCGGCATAACGTATCAGTCCGCGGCAGGCAGTGAGCGTGGCATGGGTCTGGGCGCGGATGCCGGTCAGATCAAGCGCCAGAAACTTGTCAAGAAGGGCCTCGATGGGTTTGCGCAAACGGGCGTCCTTCAACACGGCATAGGCGTGAATCAGCCCCTCCATGCCGATGAACACGCAACCGATGTCGGTCGACAGCATCCAACGACCCGAGGTGGCCGCAATGCTTCCCGATTCGGCTCCGATACCCTGCTTGCGCTCGTCGGGGGCTATCGGGTAGGTAGCGAAAAGGGGCGCCGCGTCCAGGAAGAGACTGTCCACCGTCGAGCGAATCAATCGCAGCACCTCGTCGCCGCCCTTCCACTGATAATATTCACACAAGGCACGCAACATCCAGCCGTTGCCCGAGAGCTGCTGCTCATGGGCCAGTCCCGAATGGATGGTTCCCATGTAACCTTTTTCGTTCAGGTGGGCTGGAATCCTTCGCATGATTTCGTCGAGATAACGCGGCTGCAACCGGCCGGCCTGCGCATCGAGCACTAAGGCCAGAATGGTGCGCCCCTCGGTATCGCCGGGCCAGTCGTTCGACTGCGCCTCGGTCAGGAACACGTGGTCGGGCTGGTACTTCTCTTCCTCCAACCGCCGGAAGTTGCGCTCCACCCGTTCGCGAAGCTCTCCGCCCATGCGCACTTCGTCGAACGCAACCGGCTGAACCTTGACCACCCGGCCGAAGGCATTAAAAGGTAGCAGCAATGCCGTGAGCGCTGCTGCCGTAAGAATCGTCTTTCTGAAAGATATCATTTTCGTAGGGATAAAAGATTAGGCTACTTCTGAAGCAAGTAATCGTAAGCCTCGACCACCACCGGTCCGAGCAGGCCCGAGGGCTGGAGCTCGGAATCCTTGTTCAGGTAAGTGGCCGTCTGGAACGTGAAGCGGTCGGCTTCGGGAAGGAGCTTCTCGCCAATCAAACGGTTACGCCAGCAATTCACCACCTCGACCTCAACGGTATTCTTCCCCTTGCGCAGGGCCGAAGAAATGTTCAGGCGATAAGGCGCCGTCCACACACCGCCCACATAGCTGCCGTTAATCTTCACCTTGGCCATCACCATGACCTTGCCCAAGTCGATATAGACCGGTGCGGTGGGCAGCTTAGACACTTTGAAGGTGTTGGTATAGGTGGCCGTGCCCGAGAAATACTTGATGCGGTTGTCGGCATGCTGAATCCAGTCGGTCAATTGCTCAAAGCTGACGGGCTCGGCAGGTCCGCCGCGCCCCGACTGGAAGGTGACCGTCCATGGAGTCTCGATGCGACTCACGATTTGGCGCTCGGGATAGTTGCGGCCCTCAACCGGGGCGGCATCGGCCGCTGAGCGGAACACGATGAACGAGCTCTCGTAGGGCTGCAAGACCAAAGGAATCTTGGTGGCCTTGGTCAGCGCGGCATACTCGGGCAGCCAGCGCAGCTCGGCCGTCAATGGGTTCCAGAGTTCGGGCTTCTTGCCCTGCGCGCGGAAGACGGCGTCGAACGAAATGGTCTGGTCGCTCTGGTTCGACACAAAATAATAGTCGCCATCGTC
Organism: uncultured Prevotellaceae bacterium; assembly: GCA_945827465.1. Taxonomy (GTDB): domain Bacteria; phylum Bacteroidota; class Bacteroidia; order Bacteroidales; family Bacteroidaceae; genus UBA6382. The sequence continues at coordinate 6,104 of CALZOH010000014.1, read as the reverse complement.
GAACGTCTGATGGATGAACATCACCGGGAGGGCTACGTCGTCAGTCGTGAAGTCGGGCACAATGCCCAGGTCGTTCATGATTTGTTCAATCGAAGCCTGCGGATAGATTCTACCCTTCCCATACCCCACGCACGAGGCGAAAGGCTGGTCGGCAGTCTGCCACATTTCCTCGGCCAAGGCCTGAACCTCGGCGTCGCACTGAGGATAATCCTGCAAACTGGGCGACTTGCTCGGCGCCGGTCCTTGCAGCACCAGTCCGTCGGCCACGAGTTGCTTCAACTTGCGCAGCAGAGCCGGTCGCATGGTCCGGATTTTAGGCAACACCAACACGCTGTATTGCATGCCGCTCTTCAAGGTAAGCTTTCCCTTGTCGACATGGGCATCCATCAGCACTTCGGCATTCACATAGTCGAACGAATAGCCTTGCGGCAGCTCCGGATTGCGCACGCCCGTCATTTTCGGGGCATCCTCGCCCAAGAAGTAAGCCACATCGGCCACGTAACGCCCTTGCTGCAACATGTAGTTGCACCGCTTTAGGTACTGGGCGAATACGTCCATCTGACTAAACCACGTGTTATGGCGGTTGAACTCATTTCCAAAATTGGCATTGATACCGGGCACGCGGTCGTCGGGCTGCTGAATGTAGAGATGCAGCAACGTGGCGTTGATGCCTTCGGTAAAGAAGCGGTCGCCGCGCTGCTTCATCTGGCCGGGATATTGCGTGAAGTCGGGACCGCCGCACGTGAACGACTCGGCCCACACCTTCTGCTTGCCATAGATATGTCCGCACGAAGAAGCGCTACGGTTCTCGATATTACCCAATTCGCCAAAGCTCCAGAACTCGCCGGCGATTTCGTCAGACTGAGAACCATATTGCAGGAACTCGCCGGGGAAGCCCCAATGGCCGTAGTTCTCCAACCACGTGGTGAGTCCATGACGATGACTGGCTTCGCGCAAACCGCCGACATAGTTATACGAAATCTCATCGGCAATGAGGCGGCGCACATCCCAAAGGAAACGGTCCGACTGCTCGCGGCTGCCCACCACAACCCCGCTGTAAACGGGCATAAAGGGCACGGGGTCGTAACCGTAGGCACGCTTGAAATCCTCAATCATATGGTCGGTCCAGTTCTGACCGCCGGTTTCGTAACTATCTTCCACCACAATGCGGAAGGTCTTGCGGTCTTGCGCCGGAATGCGTTTCAGGATAAGTCCGATGTAATTGTCGAAGTGGGCATTGATATGTTCCTTGCTCATCTTGTCGGTTTCAAGTCCGCGCCCCTCGATGGGTGCCGGACCGTCCATCGAACCGGTGGGCATCATGGCCGTGCGCATCACCACCCACTTCCCTTCGGGCACGCTCCAGGTGAGCGTACCGTCCGAAGCCATACGGTCGGTCAGGTCGACCACCTGCGAGGCCTGCACGCAAGCATCGGCATCGCCGCCGGGCTGCTCGCGCCAAAGGTAAGCGTCCCACATCGGATGAGGCGTTTGCCACATCTTGGCAAACGTTTTCTCGGGGTATCGCTCCACCGTCGGGACATCCGAGAGCGTGATGCTCTGAATCAGGCCGGCTTCTTTCACGTCGAGCCGATACTCGCGGCCCTCCGTTTCGGGCAATGTGATGACGATGGGAGCAAACGCATCATATCCGACATTGATTTCCCGGTTGCTGCGGTCCATGCGGAACTTCTCAATGCTTCGGTAAGTTCCGTTCTCGTTCACGAACAATTCGGCTTCGGTATTGAAGGTTTTCTGAACAGGACGAATCACCAAGCTACGCACCTTGACCGCCTGCTCGCTGCGGAGGTGAATGGAGGTTGCCTTGGTGAGATCTTCCAGCACGCGGAAGTCGGCAGCGGGCGCCTTCAAAGGGTAGGCCAGAACCTTCACATCTTGGGCATCCTTGCCTACATCGGGCAAACGACGCTTCAAGTCCAATGGCCCGACCAAGGTGTCCTTGACACAAGCCAGATAGCGCATCGACTGCGAGGGCTTCACCCACGGACCGCCCGACTGGCTCCAACCGGGACAGTTGAAAAGGCCGACCTCAATGTCTAACTCTCCTGCCGTGCGAAACATCGTGTGGAGAATCTCCCACCACTCATCGGTGAACATCCTCACCGGACCGGCAGGAGCTCCCTGCCCGTCACCGATCATACCAATCTGTACGCGATTGATGCCGGCCTTCTTCATGGCCTGCAAATCTTTCACTACGCCCTCACGAGAGATATTGCCGTCCATCCAATACCAGTACACGGCCAAGGGCTGCTTGTCGGGGGTGTAACGGAAATTCTCTTCCAAGGGGTTGATGGAGCCTTGCGCCTTCAGTTGAAGACCGCCCACCATCATAGAGACGACGAGCGCCCCTATCAATAACTGTTTCATAAGTCAGGATAATGATTGTTTACTCAAAATAACCGGCCACTAAGGCTCTTCAAATTCTTCGGCATCGCCCGACTCACTGTTCAGCACGGAGTCGTCGGTCTTCAATGCGGCATAAATCTTTTGCTCCAGTTCGGCGCAAAGCTCGGGATTGTCTTGCAGAACGGCCTTCACGGCGTCGCGACCCTGAGCCACCTTATTGCCTTCGTAACTCCACCACGAGCCGCTCTTCTTGAGGATGTCGAGCTCGGTAGCCATGTCCAGCACCTCGCCCACACGGCTGATGCCCTCGCCGAAGGTAATCTCGAACTCAGCCTTTTTGAAAGGAGGAGCCACTTTGTTCTTCACCACCTTCACGCGAACCTTATTGCCCACCACGTCTTCACCATTCTTCAAAGCCGTGACACGACGGATGTCCAGGCGAACGCTGGCGTAGAACTTCAGAGCGTTTCCGCCGGTGGTTGTTTCGGGATTACCGAACATGATGCCAATCTTCTCACGAAGTTGGTTAATAAAAATACAGGTGGTATTGGTTTTGCTGATGGTGGAAGTCAGTTTGCGCAACGCTTGACTCATCAGGCGGGCCTGCAAGCCTACGACGTTGTCGCCCATATCGCCTTCAATCTCCTTCTTCGGCGTCAGAGCTGCGACGGAGTCGACTACGACAATGTCGACAGCCGAAGAACGGATGAGTTGGTCGGCAATTTCGAGCGCCTGCTCTCCGTTGTCGGGTTGGGAAATGATCAGATCATTGACCTGAACGCCCAACTTAGCCGCATAAAAGCGATCAAACGCATGTTCGGCATCGATGAAGGCGGCTATACCTCCTGCCTTCTGCGCTTCGGCAATGGCATGAATCGCCAAGGTTGTCTTACCCGAACTTTCGGGACCGTAGATTTCGATAATGCGTCCGCGAGGATAACCTCCTACGCCCAAGGCCAGATCAAGCGAGATGCTACCCGAAGGGATTACTTCGACCTTCTCCACTTGCTCGTCACCCAATTTCATGATGGAGCCCTTACCGAAACTCTTCTCTATTTTTTCCATGGCCATCTGAAGCGCTTTCAGCTTCTCCTTCTGCTCTTCGCCGGCCAATACTTCTTTCTTTGCCATATTGATGATTCTTGTCTTTATGCTTAATTACTATAGATTATAATTCCAAGTCGCCGTCATGTACTTCATGCCAAGGCAGTCCCTGCTTGTTGAGTTCTTCCATGAACGGATCGGGATCGAATTCTTCTACATTCCAAACGCCCGGACGCTTCCAGAGGCCTAACATAAACATGCGGGCACCGATCATGGCCGGAACGCCCGTGGTATAGCTCACTCCTTGCATACCGGTCTCTTCGTAGGCGGCTTGATGACTGCAGTTGTTATAGATATAATAGGTGTGCTCTTCACCGTTCTTCACACCTCTGATGCGGCAACCGATGCTGGTTTCGCCCTCATAGTTGGCGCCGAGATCCTGCGGATTGGGCAGCACAGCCTTGAGGAATTGCAGGGGAACAATCTCCTTGCCTTCGTAGAGGATGGGCTCGATGCTCGCCATTCCGATATTCTGAATCACGCGCAAGTGGGTCAGATATTCCTGTCCGAATGTCATCCAGAAGCGGGCACGCTTGATGGTGGGATAATTCTTTACCAGACTTTCGAGCTCTTCATGATACATCAAGTAACTCTCACGCGGACCGATGTTGGGATAGGTCAGGGGCTTGTGCACCTCGAGCGCACCGGTTTGCTTCCACTCGCCGTCCTCATAGAAACGTCCCTTTTGCGTAATCTCACGAATGTTGATTTCGGGATTGAAGTTGGTGGCAAAAGCCTTATGATGATTACCCGCATTACAGTCTACGATATCCAGGTAATGTATTTCGTCGAAGATATGTTTGGCTGCATAGGCTGTATAGATGCCGCTCACGCCCGGATCAAATCCACATCCCAATATGGCAGTGAGACCGGCAGCCTCAAAACGCTTCTTGTAGGCCCATTGCCAACTATACTCAAAGTGGGCTTCATCCTTCGGTTCATAATTGGCCGTATCCAGATAGTTGACTCCACATCTCAAGCAGGCTTCCATAATGGTGAGGTCCTGATATGGAAGAGCGAGATTAACGACCAGCTCCGGACGATACATTTCAAAGAGAATCACCAACTCGTCCACACTGTCGGCATCAACGTGAGCTGTCTTCACATTACCGCCAATTCGCTCGGCTATGGCATCACACTTGGACTTGGTTCGACTGGCAATCATTATTTCCGAAAACACATCCCTGTTCTTCGCCATTTTTACGGCTGCAACGGTTGCTACACCACCTGCGCCGATGATTAATACTTTTCCCATTTGATGATGATTATTTTGATTGTTAATATGCTTATTCAAGAGTTCACAAAAGTACAAAAAAGCGTTGATAATTGAGCGCTCACCTTCCTATTTCTTACATCACCGCGCATAAGCACCTCCAGTGCAAAAGCCATCAGGCACGCACCTCCGCCATCATCCCGTATCTGCGTTGACTTCTGCCCGCAGTTCCTTCGTCCCCACGAACCAAAAACTGGCCTGTACTTTATTCTCTCTTATTCTGAAAATGTTTAACTTTGCGTCGAAACCGAGAAGAGTACCCATCTGTTGCGTACTCGCAAAATTATCTCTCAAACCTTCATTCAGATTATGAGTTATCAAGAAGAACAGTTGTCACGATATTTTAAAGAGGTCCACATTTATGGTGACTTGGATATTGTCGTTGCCCGCGGCTGCAAACACGATTCCCCTAACGAATCGGGTCCCGACATCCCCCATCATGTAGCCATCGGACTTTGTTCCCAAGGCTATGCCGAGATGAGGAAAGAAGAGAAAACCTTCCAACTGCGGCCGGGTGATTTGCTGCTTTTTCTGCCGGGACCAACCACCCGGCTGACCGAAACGAGTCCGGACTTTGATATGGACGTGATCATTTACTCCATTGAATATGCCCGTAACAAATTCTTCAGAAGAACTCTCCCCCTCAGCGATTTGTTCCGATTCTTATCGCAGTATTCGACCATTTCCCTCCCTGCCGGAGAAGAAGATTTCTTCACCACGACCTGCCAACAAGTGGTCCACATCATTAAGTCCGACAATGAGCTGTTCAAGGAAGGTATTCTCATTAACCTATTAACCGCAATGGCGCTGTGGACCAACAGCCATATCTCACGCATCGTAGATGCTGCTCCCGTTGTCGAGAAACGGGCTGAAGAACTCGTATCACAATTTCTCCATTTGGTCAACGTCAATTTCAACGAACATCGTTGTTTGGAGTTTTATGCCGACAAGCTGTGCATCACCACCAAATATCTTAGTAACATCACACGGATGGTAACGCACAAATCGGCCAGCAAACTCATTAGTCTTGCCATCATTGGAGAGGCGAAAAAGCTTTTGGTTGAATCGCGCATGACCGTCAGCCAAATAGCAGACAAGTTGGGATTCCCCAACGTTTCTTCATTCGGCAAGTATTTTAAGAAAGAAGTGGGAGTAACACCAACCAAGTTCCGCCATACTTTATAATCATCCATTATACTTTAAGCGACATGACCATTAGAGCGAGGTACGAACGTCCATCGTGGTCAACAGGAAAGTCGTACTTTAACTAAAAATGATTGGTGTCCGGCAAATGGCTTTAATGCATTGTTCTTATTGATTTTGATTGTGGGTAAGCCCCTCTCTGTTTAATCATAACGGC
>CALZOH010000013.1 GCA_945827465.1 uncultured Prevotellaceae bacterium | reverse complement strand
CTGCATAAACCGTAAAACAAATGTTTTTGCCTTTTTGCAGGGCTACATAAACCGTAAAACAAATGTTTTTGCCTTTTTGTAGGGCTACATAAACCCTAAAACAAATGTTTTTACCTTTTTGTAGGGCTACATAAGCTTGAAAAAAATATTATTTAACACTTCTCAACCTCCCGCACGCAATATTCTGATGTTCGGCGGGGTTTGGCGGAGCGGCGAAAGCATAAAAAAAGGATATGTCTTCCTTGCGGGCAGACATATCCTCATGAAGAGGGGTCGAGAGAGACCCCCGGGGGTTCCAATTAGTTGTTCTCGGGGCGGAGTTTGCGAACTACCTCGCCGGTACGCCACATCTCGCTTTCGCGGAGAGCCTGAAGTTCCTTCTCAAGACCTACGCGGTAGTCGGGCTTGGAGTTGGCGTCGATGGAAATCTGAGCCTCGTTACCTGTTACGACACTCTGGTAGAGCTTCTGAACAACGGGCTTGATGGCGTCGTGGAAGGGGCCCATCCAGTCGAGGGCACCGCGCTGTGCGGTGGTCGAGCAGTTGGCATACATCCAGTCCATACCGTTCTTGGCAAAGAGCGGCATGAGCGACTGGGTCAGCTCCTCTACGGTTTCGTTGAATGCTTCAGAAGGAGTGTGTCCGTTCTCGCGGAGCACTTCGTATTGTGCCAGCAGCAAGCCCTGGATAGCACCCATCAGCGAACCGCGCTCACCGGTAAGGTCGGATGTAGCCTCACGCTTGAAGGTGGTTTCAAACAGATAACCCGAGCCGATACCTACGCCGAAGGCCAATACCTTCTCCAGAGCCTTACCGGAGTAGTCCTGATAAACGGCGTAAGAAGAGTTGAGGCCGCGGCCTTCGAGGAACATGGTACGGAGTGACGTACCTGAACCCTTGGGGGCAACCATGATTACGTCGATGTCGGCGGGAGGAACAACGCCGGTGCGATCGTTCCAGTTGATGGCAAAGCCATGAGAGAAGTAGAGGGTTTTACCCGTGGTGAGGTAAGGCTTGATAGAAGGCCAAAGCTGCATTTGAGCTGCGTCGCTCAACAGCATACAAACGATGGTACCTTTTTCGGCAGCTTCTTCCAGAGAGAAGAGGGTCTGTCCGGGCACCCATCCATCGGCTACAGCCTTGTCGTAGGTCTTGCCCTGACGCTGGCCGACGATGACATTAAAACCATTGTCACGGAGGTTGCATGCCTGACCGGGGCCTTGTACGCCGTAGCCGAGCACTGCAATCGTTTCGTTCTTCAACACCTCACGCGCTTTTTCGAGAGGGAACTCTTCGCGGGTCATTACTTCTTCAATGACACCGCCAAAATTCAATTTTGCCATTTTACTTTTTTGTTGAATTGTTGCGCAGCCGAAGCTGCAAGTTATACATAATTATAAATTGATTATTCTTTCGGATGAAGGACCTCCGCTTGACGGGGAGGCGCGAAGCTGATGAGCGCATGGCAGACGGTTTCGCCCTGTGCGGGGTCGGCGCCTGCGTTCTTGCGCACCTGCATCTGCACCGGACCGTCGTCCGCGTCGCCCTGGGCGTAAAAGCTGAGGCTGTCGCCGCAATAGCTTTCGGAGTGGTAGGCTATCTCAAGGCGGCTCACGTCGCGGCTTTCGAGCAAAGGCTTGGGGAACGTGTCGAGCAGGAACTCGATGTAGCGGATGCTGTTGACGTGATTGTTCTCGTCAATATCGCTGAAGTAAGTCGTGCGCCGGCAGCAGGGAGCCGCCTCCTCGCGCATCCTGATGCGGCTGAAGGGCTGGCTGATGCAAGGCCGCTCCGCGTCGATGTAAGGGTCGAACGTATGGCCGAAGAGGCCTTCGAGCACTTGGGGCTTGCGGCTCTCCTCGTCAATCATGGCCCAGATGGTGAAGACGCGGCCCAACAACTTGCCGTCGCTGCGGCAGATGTCAAAGCAGCGGTCGGTAAAGTAGCGGTAGTAGCTCCTGACCCACGTGGTGATGACGTATTCCTCGCCCCGGTGAGGCCACTCCTGCATCTCAAACGCCATGCGCGAGAGCACCCACAGAAAGCGCCGCCCGTTGAGCGTCAGCCGGTCGAATCCCCGGGCCGCAGCGTGATTCTCGGCACAGGCCAGAACGTGCTTGCCCAAAACACTCCAACTCAGGCGACCGCTGAAGTCGTCTTCAAACGGATTCACCCGGAAGTGGAAGGAATCGGCTTTTCTGATTTCGCTCATCATGATAGGGAGGGAATGGTTTTGCGTAGGGAATACTTAGCAGCGTCCTTCGTTTTCGTTGAACTTCTTTTCGCGTTCGGCCAGATACTCGTCGAGCAGTTCGCGACGGTTCTTGGTAATGGCGATAGCGCCCGAGCGCACAAACTGCAGGATGCAGTCCCATTGGGTCAGGTTTTCGTAGAGCGAAAGAATCTCGTCGGTCATGCCGTCAATGGTCACGATGGAGTAAATGGGATTCACCTCCACGATCTTGCCCGAATGGATGCGGATAGTCTTGGAAATTTCTCCATGTTCCAGCATCTTGGGAGTGCTGAGCTTGAAGAGGGCCACTTCCTGAATGTAAATCTCGCTGCTGACGAAATAACTGGCGCGGACCACACCGATTTTCTTTTCAATCTGCTTGGTCACCTTCTTCATCGTGCATTCATCGCTGAAGCAAGTGATGGTATAACGATGCAGGCCCTGAATACTCGAAGCCGATACGTTCAGACTTTCAATGTTGATTTGTCGGCGGGTGAACACCGAGGTAACGGCGTTGAGCAGACCGGCAATATTCTCTGAGAAGATGATAAGGGTATAAAGAGTGTTGTTCTGTTCCATCTGATTCGTCATTTAAGTTAGATTTCCAACAACATGTCGTCAACATCATTACCCGGGCAGCACATGGGCAGCACGTTGTCTTCTTCCATCACGGCCACTTCGAGCAGGTACGGCCCTTCCGTGGCCAGCATCGTGGCAATGGCCTCGTTGAGCTGCTCGCGCTCGGTAACCAGGGCGTAAGGCAGGCGGTAGGCCTCGGCTATCTTCGAGTAGTCGGGGCTGAGCAGATGGGTAAACGAGTAGCGGCTCTGGAAGAAAAGTTCCTGCCATTGACGCACGTTGCCCAGGAAGTTATTGTTGAGCAAGATAATTTTCACCGGGCATTGCTGTTCCATGATGGTCCCCAGTTCCTCAATGGTCATCTGGATGCCGCCGTCGCCCACAAAGAGGCACGTCGTGCGCTCGGGAGCGGCAAACGTGGCACCAATGGCTGCCGGAAGGCCGAATCCCATCGTACCCATACCGCCGGAGGTCACGATGCTGCGGCTTTCGCTGAAGCGGGAGTAGCGGGCCGACATCATTTGATTCTGACCGACGTCGGTCACCACGATAGCCTTGTCGTGAGCCTGCGTAGAAACGCGGTCAATCACTTCACCCATGCGGATGGGGCCGCCGGCCGGATGGATTTCGGGGTCGATCACCTTCGTGCGCTCCGTGTCGTGATAGCTTTGGAAACTGTCGCGCCAAGCCTGATGGTTGGCCGGTTTCACCAGCTCCAATACGCGGGCCACGGTGTCCTTGCAGTTGCCCAGTACGGCAACGTCGACGGGAATATTCTTGTTGATTTCAGAGGGGTCGATGTCGAAGTGAATCTTCTTGGCTTGACGGGCATAAGTGCTGATGTTACCCGTAATGCGGTCGTCGAATCGCATGCCGATGGCCACGAGCAGGTCGCACTCCTGCGTCTTGACGTTCGAGGCCAGGCTGCCGTGCATGCCGAGCATGCCCATATTGAGCGGGTGGGCCGAGGGCAGGCACGAAAGGCCGAGCAGGGTGCAGCCGGCGGGCATGTCGGCCTTCTCGATGAGTTGGCGCACCTCTTCTTGAGCGTTGCCGAGTTCCACGCCTTGTCCGATCAGCACAAGCGGCTTTTGAGCGGCGTTGATAAGCTCGGCGGCAGCCTCAATGCTGCCCGGTTTGGTTTCGGGCACGGCTTCGTAGCTACGCAGGAAACCGATTTCCTGCGGAATGTATTCTGCCTTTTCGATTTGGGCATTCTTGGTGAAGTCGAGCACTACGGGGCCGGGGCGTCCGGTGCTGGCAATGTGGAAAGCACGTTTGATGGCCGGAGCAATGTCTTCGGCGCTACGTATCTGATAAGCCCATTTGCTGATGGGGTGGGCCACATTGACGATGTCGCACTCCTGGAAAGCATCCGTACCCAACATCTTGGTGCCTACTTGTCCTGCAATGACGACAACCGGTGTGCTGTCGAGCATGGCGTCAGCAATACCTGTTATCGTATTGGTGGCTCCGGGACCGCTGGTTACGAGGCACACTCCCACCTTTCCGCTCACTCGGGCATAGCCTTCAGCTGCGTGGATGGCACCTTGTTCGTGGCGAACCAGAATGTGGTTCAGCCGGTCTCTGTAATCGTAGAGTGCGTCATATACTGGCATGATAGCGCCGCCGGGATAGCCAAACAGCGTGTCTACGCCTTCGGCAATCAGGCTTTGCATGAATATTTCCGCACCGGATAATTGTTTTGTTGTCATTGCTACTTATTATCTACATTGAAAATCGCCTCCCTCCGACCATTTCTGACACGCAGGGAAGCGACATGATTATGGCCTATTGATAAATCTACTCGTTAATCACTCGCACGCCGCCCTTGTCAGCCGATGCTACCATCGAAGCGTAGACTCGCAGAGCCTTTGATACTTTGCGGTTTCTCTTGAGGGGTTGCATGGGGCGTGCAGCGAGTTCTTCGTCGCTTAGTTTCACGTTGATGCTGCGGCTGGGCAGGTCGATGACGATGATGTCGCCGTCCTGAATCTTGCCGATGTTGCCGCCCGAGGCTGCTTCGGGTGAGATGTGGCCGATGCTCAGGCCCGAGGTGCCGCCGCTGAAGCGACCGTCGGTGATGAGCGCACATTCTTTGCCGAGGTGACGGCTCTTGATGTAAGAGGTGGGGTAGAGCATCTCCTGCATGCCGGGACCTCCCTTGGGGCCTTCGTGGGTGATGACTACTACATCGCCGCTTTCTACTCGTCCGTTCAGGATGCCTTCGCAGGCGTCTTCCTGCGAGTCGAATACTTTGGCCGGACCTTCAAAGTGCCAGATGCTCTTGTCGACGCCTGCTGTCTTCACTACGCAGCCGTCTTGGGCGATGTTGCCGAAGAGTACGGCCAATCCGCCGTCTTGGGTGTAAGCGTGTTCGAGCGAACGGATGCAACCGTTTTCACGATCCGTATCGAGCGACTCGTAACGGGTGTCTTGCGAACCCATGCGGATGGTGAACTTGCCAGCGGGGGCGCTATGGTAGATGCGGTCGGCCTCGGGATCGAGCTGCTCGCGGGTGATGCTATATTTCTCGATGTCTTCGCCCAGGGTCGTGTTGTCAACGCGACGGGTGTCGAGGTTCAACAGACCGCCTTTGGCCAGTTCGCCGAGGATGTTGAGAATGCCGCCTGCGCGGTTGCATTCCTGCACGGAATATTTCTGGGTGTTGGGCGAGAGTTTGCAGAGGCAGGGTACCTTGCGGCTGAGTGCGTCGATGTCCTGCATCTTGAAGTTGACTTCGGCTTCGTTGGCTACAGCCAGCAGGTGCAGGATGGTATTGGTGGAACCTCCCATGGCAATGTCAAGCGACATGGCGTTGAGGAAGGCTTCGCGGGTGGCGATGCTACGGGGCAGTACGCTTTCATCGCCGTCTTCATAGTAGGCGAAGGCGTTCTTAACGATTTGGCGCGCTGCTTGTTTGAGTAATTCCACGCGGTTGACGTGGGAGGCGAGGATGGTGCCGTTGCCGGGGAGTGAAAGTCCGATGGCTTCGGTGAGTGAGTTCATGGAGTTGGCGGTGAACATGCCGGAGCAGCAACCGCAACCGGGACAGGAACTGTGCTCAATCTGTTCAAGCTCCTCATCGCTTACGCTCTTGTCGCCTCCGGCTATCATGGCCGTAATGAGGTCGGCGTTTTGTCCTTTCCATTTGCCGGCTTCCATAGGTCCGCCCGATACAAAGATGGTAGGAATGTTGAGGCGCATCGAGGCCATAAGCATGCCGGGAGTTACTTTGTCGCAATTGCTGATGCACACAAGGGCGTCGGCTTTGTGGGCGTTGACCATGTATTCAACGCTGTCGGCAATGAGGTCGCGGCTGGGCAGGCTGTAGAGCATGCCGTCGTGGCCCATGGCGATGCCGTCGTCAATGGCGATGGTGTTGAACTCGGCAGCGAAGCATCCGAGCTTCTCGATTTCGGCTTTTACGATTTGTCCGGCTTCGTGCAGGTGAGTATGTCCCGGTACGAACTGGGTGAAAGAGTTGGCAATGGCAATGATGGGCTTGCCAAACTGTTCGCGTTTCATGCCGGCTGCTACCCAGAGGGCGCGGGCACCGGCCATTAATCTACCGTTGGTACATACGGAACTGCGTAATTGATTCTTCATGATGATACTTATTTCTTTCACTAAGCAGCGGCAAAATTACATCAAAAGTGTTGGAATTGCAAACTCTTTGCTAACAAATTACGGTTTTTTAGCCTTGAAAGTTGTCGTATTTTCACTTCTCGGGGGCTGTTGGTGCACAATGTGTCGCTGCAGGTTACGATTCGTTAGGGTTTCGGAGTGGGCGGATTTTAGCTTTTTTGCGGAGGCCAGGGCTGAGCGGCGCGAGCCATGAGGTAATGGTCGAGCAGGGTGATGGCGGCCATGGCTTCTACTACGGGTACGGCCCTCGGCAGTACGCAGGGGTCGTGGCGTCCGTGAGCGGTGAAGGTGGCGGGATGACCGTCGAGGTCGACGGTTGTCTGCTCGCGCAGTAGGGTAGCTACGGGTTTAAAGGCTACTCTGAAGTAGATATCCTGTCCGTTGCTGATGCCTCCCTGTATGCCTCCGCTGCGGTTGGTGAGGGTGGCGATGGTGCCGTCGGGTGCGGGGATGAAGGCATCGTTTTGCTCGCTGCCTCGTTGGGCCGCTCCGGCAAATCCTTGCCCGTATTCAAAGCCTTTGACGGCGTTGATGCTCATCATGGCAGCGGCTAAGCTGGCTTGCAGTCGGCCGAATACGGGTTCGCCCAGGCCGACGGGACATCCGCTGATTACTCCGGTGATGACGCCGCCAATGGTGTCGCCGTCGAGTTTGACTTGGCGGATGAGGGCTTCCATCTCGCGGGCTTTGTCGGGGTCGGGGCAGCGCACGCTGTTGCTCTCGATGAGACTGAGATCATACTTTCGATAGTCAGCGTCAAGGCTGATGGGGCCTACTTGTGAGGTGTAGGCGCTGACGGTGATGCCGAGGGGGCGCAGGGCCATTTTGGCCAATGCCCCGCCGACGCAACGGGTGATGGTTTCGCGAGCTGACGAACGTCCGCCGCCGCGGTGGTCACGCAAGCCGTACTTCTGCTGATAGGTGAAGTCGGCGTGAGAGGGACGGAAGATGCGTCGCAGGTTATCGTAGTCGTTGGAATGCTGGTTGGAGTTGTGTACGAAGAAACCGATGGGACAACCGGTGGTGCGCCCTTCAAAGATGCCCGAGAGCAGTTCCACTTGGTCGGCTTCGCGGCGCGAGGTGGTGAGGGCGCTTTGTCCGGGGCGGCGTCGCTCCATTTCGTGGCGAAGGAGGTCTTCGTCTATTTCGATGCCGGCGGGCATGCCGTCAACAACTCCTCCGATGCCTGGTCCGTGGCTTTCGCCGAAGGAGGTGAGGCGGAATAGCGTTCCAAACGTGTTCATGGTTCTATATTATAATGTATAGGTGGAATTAGCAACCGCAGTGGCAGTCGTGGTGTCCGCCGTGGCAGGGATGGTCGCCGTGGCAGTCGTGGTCACCACATTCGCCGCCGCAACATCCGCAGCCGTCTTCGCCGTTCATGCGGTTGACGAAGGCTTCGATTTCCTTGGTGGTGGCGGTGCGGTTAGCCATGATGGTGCCTTTGAAGTGCAGGGGCTTACCGGCCAAAGGATGGTTGAGGTCCATCACTACTACGTCGTCGCGCACTTCCTTGACAATGGCGTCGAAGTGGTTTCCGTCGGCATTGGCCAGAGGCACTACGTTGCCGGGATAGATGCGCAGCTCATCAAACTTTCCGTCAATGCAGAAGAGGTCTTTCTTGAGTTCAATGACGTGCTCTTCCATAAATTCGCCGTAGGCTTCTTCTACGGGAATGGTGAAGTCGAAGGTGTCGCCGTCCTTGAGTCCTTGTATATGCTGCTCAAACGATTCGAGGGCGAAGCCCAAACCGGTGATGAAACTGAAGGGATTTTCTTTGGAGGTCTTTTCAACCAGGTCCATGTTGCCGGCCTCGTTGGGCACGAAGAGTTCGTAGTCTACTTCTACGTAGTTGTTGATGGGTTCCATGATAATCTATTAATATTGCTGATTCGGCCTGCAAAGTTAAGCAAATCAACAGGGATATGCGCTCTATGCTTTGAAATTCTTTGTACTTTTGCTCCCGCATTCGTGCTGATACAGCAATTTAAGATTCTTATTTATGAAGAAAATCCCCTGGTTATTGTGTTGCGGAGTGGGGCCGTCTTTGCTGGTTCCGTGTCAGGCTGCTGCCGAGCGTCGTGTCGACGCCGAGCGGCCCAATGTGGTGTTGATTGTGGCCGACGATTTGGGCTACGGTGACTTGAGTTGTTACGGAGCCCACCGCGTAAGTACGCCTCACGTCGACCAACTTGCGGCCTGTGGCCTTCGCTTTACCGATGCCCATTCGGTGGCGGCTACCAGTACGCCTTCGCGCTATTCTCTCCTGACGGGACACTATAGTTGGCGGCGCAACGATACGGGCATTGCCACGGGTGATGCCGGCATGGTGATACGCCCGGAGCAGGCGACTGTGGCCGACTTGTTTCACGAGGCGGGTTATGTGACCGGTGCCGTGGGCAAGTGGCACCTGGGTCTGGGCGACAAGACGGGCACGCAGGACTGGAACGGTCGCGTGACGCCGGGACCGGAGGACATCGGTTTTGACTACTCTTATTTGATGGCGGCCACCGGCGACCGTGTGCCTTGTGTGTGGATGGAAAACCAGCGCGTTGCCAACTACGACCCTTCGGCACCTATCAGTGTGAGCTATCGCAAGCCCTTCCCCGGCGAGCCTTTGGGCAAGAACCATCCTGAATTGTTGACCAAGCTGAAGCCTTCGCCCAACCATGGACACGATATGGCCATCGTCAACGGCATTTCGCGCATCGGTTATATGAAGGGCGGCGGCAAGGCCCTTTGGGAGGATGAGAATATTGCCGACAGTCTGACGGCAAAGGCTGTGGATTTTATCCGGCGTGAGGCCCGGCGTCCCTTCTTCCTCTACGTGGGTACCAACGACGTTCATGTGCCCCGCTATCCCCACGAGCGCTTCCGCAACAAGAGCGGACTGGGCTATCGGGGCGATGCCATTCTGCAGTTCGACTGGACCGTGGGCCAAGTGATCGAAGCTCTCCGCCGCGAAGGCATTTTAGAGAATACGCTCATCTTGCTGACCAGCGACAACGGGCCCGTGGTTGACGACGGCTATGCCGATCGCTCCGTCGAGCTTTTGGGGGACCATCGGCCTTGGGGCGACCTTCGCGGAGGCAAATACAGTTGTTTTGAAGCCGGCACCCGAGTGCCTTTCGTGGTGAGTTGGCCGGGGCGTGTCAAGCCCGGCGTGTCGGATGCTTTGGTGTCACACATCGACCTCTTTGCCACGATGGCTGCTCTTCTGGGCAGCCGCTACGAGGCTCCGGCCGCCCCCGACAGTCGCAACCAGCTTCCCACGTGGTTGGGCCGCACTCGCAAGGGTCGTCCCTACGTGATTGAAGCCGCCGGTTCGCTCTCCATCTACGACGGCAAGTGGAAGTACATTACGCCCAACAACGGCAGTCCCTACTTCAAGCTCACCAACATCGAGTCGGGCAACTCCAAGCAAGACCAGCTCTACCATATTCGCAAAGACCGCTCCGAGCGTGAAAACCTGGCTACTCGCAATCCCAAACTGCTCAATCGCCTTCGTGCGCTTCTGGAGCAGGAGAAGGAACTGCTGCAGCGCTGACCTCCGTTTTATCTGTCATTTTTTATAATAAATCCAAGTAAGAAATCAATCAACTCTCAATAAATCTCAAATACATGATATCAATCATTCGTTCTTCCATCATGTCGGGCATAGCCATTGGCGTGGCCGGCTTCGGTTATCTGGCTACAGGCAAAGACGTCGTGGGTGCCATACTCTTTGCTTTCGGTCTGGCCACGGTTGTTCACTATTCCCTCAAACTCTATACGGGTACGGCAGGCTTCATCCGCAAGGGAGAGTTGGGTACGCTCTTCCTCATCCTTCTCTTCAACCTTGTGGGCTGTGCCCTGATGGGACTGATGGCGCGTTGCAGTCCTTTGCCTTTGCAGGAAACGGCTCAGGGTATTCTTGAGGGAAGGTTGGCAACCGGTCCCCTGTGTGGTGGCGTACTGAGTATAGGTTGTGGTTTCATTATGACCACCTCTGTGCAGTTTGCCCGTCAAGACAAGTTCTTACCATTGATATTTGGCGTCCCCCTCTTTATTGTGTGTGGATTTCCCCATTGTGTAGCCGACGCCTTCTACTATCTCTGCGTTCCCACAGACTTTATCGTGGCACATTGGTTGGAAGTCCTCCTTTTCTACGTAAGCATTGTGATTGGCAACTTTATCGGTTGCAACCTCTACCGCATTGTAGTGGGGAAGTAGGGGGCTGTTCCGCTCTCTACAAATGTTGATGAAAGGGAAAATGTATGGCAGCGATGTTTTTGAGCGATGAAAAACATCCCGGCGGAGGTCCGCTTATCGCGTAGAGCAGACGCAACTGTTCCGCCAGAGTGCGGCTCGGGGCTTTGCCTCTCGTAAAAAAAGTCGGCAGAAGTCCGCGCACGCTGTCGAGACCTTTTAAAACATCCGCCGGGATGCCATCTGTTAAAATTCATGAAGCAAAATCGCGCCAGGGATTCCCGTCTGTTAAAATTCATGAAGCAACGGCGTGCCCGTGACCCCGGGGAAAGATTTGCTTAGTGGAAATTAACAAATCGCGATTCCGGGACGATTTTGCTTAGTGAAAATTAACAGCCAGCGACCCCGGGGAAAGATTTGCTTAGTTGAAATTAACAAATCGCGATTCCGGGACGATTTTGCTTCATGAATTTTAACTCCCGGGGTTTCCGGTGTTAATTTTCGTTGTGCAACGAGCTTCGCCGGAAGTCCGGGCTGAGAAAAAAAATCAGCGCGACGCGCTCGGCCGACATCGGTTCTCACCCAAACAACCCCTCAACAGTCATCCCGGTATTCGGCGCACAGGCAAAAGTGCTCTCAACAGCGCAAAGCGACGTTCGGCAGGCTCTGACCAGCTATTCAATAATACAATGGTGTAAGCTATCTTTTACACAAATATATTTCCATGAAATCTTGTTCACAGATGTAGCCTTTTGATTACAGCAGTTTGCGTCAGGCACGTAATGAATAGGAAGAAATGCCTTTATGCAATACTTTTTCACTATCCAACCTTCTTTAACGGAAACTTTTCGCTACTTTTGCCCGCATAAAAACATACCAAGTCAACATAATTATGGACGAATTGAATAATAAATGGCTTCACATTGAAGTTTCAGAAACCGGCGCAGAAATGTGCCGCATTTTGGGTTTGAAATCCCAAACAGAGTATCTGTGGTGTGCTGACCCGGCCTATTGGGGACAGCATTGCCCCTTGCTATTTCCGTTAGTAGGCAAACTACGCGAAGG
This sequence comes from uncultured Prevotellaceae bacterium, assembly GCA_945827465.1. Classification (GTDB taxonomy): domain Bacteria; phylum Bacteroidota; class Bacteroidia; order Bacteroidales; family Bacteroidaceae; genus UBA6382. The sequence goes on along the minus strand of CALZOH010000013.1, from coordinate 13,660 downwards.
TAAAACCAAAATATTTGGTACTACCTACGAAATTCCCAAACATGGATTCGTTAGTAACGAACAGTTCACAAAAACAGCACACACTTCAAATTCTCTCACCTATCAACTTGAAAGTACTCCTGCGATGCATCAGGTTTATCCTTTCCCGTTCCGTTTGGAAGTAAATTATAAATTGCGAGCCAATCATATTACTGTCAGTTGGACCATTTATAATATCGGTCTTCATCGAATGTCATTTCATATTGGTGGACATCCAGGTATCAACTATCCTAATTTTGATGGAAAGAACAAAATCAAAGCTTATGCGCGCTTCAAGCCCGAAGGTACCATTGAGAGTGCTGCCGTGTGCGAAACCGGATGCCTTGGCAACAGCCGTTACACCCTTCCCCTCATGGAGGGATTATTGCCCATTACTGATGAATGCTTCAATAATGATGCCATTATCATTGACCGCAATCAGGTGAACAGCATTTCGCTATTGGACTTGAACAAGAATCCTTACGTCACAATGGACTTTGCGTCGCCCGTGCTTCTGCTGTGGTCACCTTATGGCGTCAATTCTCCGTTTGTATGTTTGGAACCGTGGTATGGTCTTTGCGATGCCGACGACTATGAGGGAGACTTTGCCAACCGACCTTACACCAACCACGTGGAACCCGGTCGTTCGCTCACGCTCGGCTATACGCTTCACATGGATGCAGAGGTTTCGCGAGCTGCTTTGTCGAAGAAAGAACGGGGCAATTCTTAATTAAAAACGTTTTATAAATCTTCATTTGGGCACAACGGCCAACTTCAACAGAATATAGCCTTGTGCCCTTCTTGTTTAAATATCATCCTTGAATGAGCTCCCTTGACATTCATCCGGTACAAATCGGTGCACCGCTCAATCTTCCTTTCGCCGAAGAAGGCGTGAGGGCAGGTTTTCCGTCACCGGCACAAAACTATATGAGCGAAAGTATCGACTTGAATAGAGACTTGATTGAACATGCCGAAAGCACTTTTTACGCCCGGGTAACCGGGGACTCGCTGTGTGATGCAGGCGTTGAAGAAGGCGACATCCTGATTGTTGACAAATCGCTCACTCCCCGCAACGGCGATATGGCCGTTTGTTGCGTGGGAGGCGAATTTACCCTTAAATACCTCGAAGTACATTCCGATTATATACTGCTATTGCCAGCCAATTCCGATTATGCTCCCATACGTGTTGAGGCTGATGAATATTTTACGGTTTGGGGCATCGTCACTTATATCATCCACAAAGCCCGGAAAAGAAGATGATGGGGGTCGTTGACTGCAACAACTTTTACGTAAGTTGTGAACGCGTTTTCCGTCCCGACTTACGCAGGGAACCTGTAGTCGTACTGTCCAACAACGATGGTTGCATCATTGCGCGGAGCAATGAAGCCAAAGCCATGGGCATCACCATGGGGCAACCCTTCTTTCAGGTCAGACATTTGGTGGATCAGCACAAATTGCATGTCTTCTCTGCCAACTTCGCCCTCTATGGCGATATGTCAAGACGGGTCATGTCGGTGGTGCGCAGCGAACTGCCCGAAATGGAAATCTATTCAATTGATGAGACCTTCGTAAGGGTTGACGACGACGTTCCCCGGTTGCAGGAAGTAGGTATCAATCTGTCCAAAAAGGTGGAGCGTTGGACAGGCATACCCGTGAGCATCGGTTTTGCACCCTCTAAGACCTTGGCCAAGATGGCCAGCAAATTTGCCAAGAAGTATGTCGGCTATAAGGGCTGCTGCGTCATTGACAATGACGAGAAAAGAGAAAAAGCCTTGTCACTCTTTCCCATTCAAGACGTGTGGGGAATAGGGCGTCGTTATGGCAACCGTCTTGCCTGCCGAGGTGTGAAGACAGCTGCTGACTTCGTAAGATGGGACGAAAAACATGTTCGTAGCGAATTTGGATTACCGGGCATTGTTACCTGGACCGAACTCAAGGGGATTCCCTGCGAGTATTTGGAAATGGATGTCAATCGGAAAACCATTACCAACTCTCGTTCCTTCAAGAATGCCATCTCTGACCTCGAAGAACTGAAACCCATCGTGGCAGATTTTGCAGCTCTTTGTGCACAACAACTGCGCAAACAACACGGTGCGGCAACAGACATCTGCGTATTCATACGAACGAATCCGCATCAGGAAGAGCAACCACAATATACCAATTCCGCCAATGTAAGGCTCGACGTGCCCACTTCTGACCTGCGCGAAATCATAGGTGCAGCGCTCCGGGGGCTTGAATGTATCTTCCGTCCCAATTACGCCTACAAAAAAGCCGGTGTTACGGTCAGCAACATCGTCAACGGTTGCGTTCCGGGTAGTCTGTTCGACTCCATTGACCGCGATAAGCAAGAAAAACTGTTGAAAAGCCTTGATAGCATTCATCAAAAGATGGGGAAGGATGCGGTGAAAGTGGCCATACAGGGTGAAAGCAAACGTGCTGCCAACCGTCAGTACACCTCGCCGGCTTATACTACTAACTTGAATGAGATTATCGAAGTAAAAATCCTGTAAGATGATAACGACCGACGCTTCCCAGCCTCAGGCATCAGACTATTTCAGCCTGTTAACACAACTCGCGCTTGCAGAATGGACTCCCGAGGGTTATACCGACCTTTATCAGTTGCTGCTCACTATTTGCGAACAGGAAACGAAGGACTATCCCTTTCCCAACCTATTCTCGCGTTTGGGTTATGTTTGTCGTCAGCATCATATCAATGAAGCACAAGCACGCGAGTTGCAGGCCCTGCGCCGGAAGTGTCATCACCGGGAAGAACAAAAGGCTCAGGAATGGCTGTCAGACGTACGCAGCCTTACTGAGTTTGTGGGTGAGATTTATCAATGCCAACCGCCAAGTGAACTGCTGCAACTCCTCCCTCGCCACATCAAAGCAGAAAACGAGCGTCGAGCTCAATCCTATTACAAGAAACTCCGTGTGAGTGTCACACATTGGGATTCGCAATACATCTATGCCGAAAAAGATGAAGACGACGAACAAATCAATATTCGCATTGATTACCTCAACGGAGGATATGATGGCGACTTGGGTTATATCATTCCCTTGCTCACACCTCAAAGCACCCTCAACCTGCTCAAGACAAAAGTGGAAGACGGAGTGTATCTGCCTGAGAGTCTCATCTTGGAGCCCGATTACCTGGTAGAGGTATCGCAACTTGCTGCTTGTTTTAAGGAATACGGTCATCATCCGCTCAATGCTATTTTGATGCAATTGGAGCCTCACCAGAACAATCCGTATAATCTGTTGGGAAACGCTGCCGGACAGTTTCTTGACGATCTGATAGGTCATACATCCGATGAAACGCCACTCACCTATGTCGAATCGCTGAGGCGTTCCTTTCAGATGGACCCCATTGCCTTCAGTTTCGTTCAACTCAATCAGAAGTTCAATTTCCACGAAGAGGCACAAAGGCAATTCCAGAATCTGTATCGATTGATTGGTCAGGAACTCGAATCCAACTACGGCTTCCAACTGAACAAAGCCCTCATTGAACCCTCATTCGTATGCGAAGCCCTCGGCCTTTCAGGACGAATGGACTTTCTGCAAAGTGATTTTAAGAAATTGATAGAGCAAAAGAGTGGCAAGCGCGATGAATTTCGTCACACACACAAAGAAGTACACTACATCCAAATGATGTTATACCAAGCCATCTTGGATTATAACTTGGGAGCAACATCTGCACACACCGACTGCTACCTGCTCTACTCCAAATATGCTGACGGTCTGCTCTATGAACGTCCTTACTTGGAACTGCTGCGAAAAGCTTTGGCTGTGCGCAATCAGATTGTGGCCTTGCAACTTCAATGTGCAGAGGGTAAACTGAGAGAACATCTGGAAAATCTTCGTGCCGACGACCTGCTGATGACTTCGCCCTCACGACTTTGGACCGACTATCAAAAGCCGCAACTCCAAGCAATGCTCAGACCCTTTGCGCCAGCCACCTCGGAACGCGGGCAATGTCTGAACGACTATTTTTACCGTTTCCACACGTTTATCAGTCGTGAACAACTACAAGGTAAAATGATTGCTCCCGGTGAGACGGGGCATGCCTTTGCCGATTTGTGGAACTTGCCGGCAGGCAGCCGTCGGGCATTGGGTGCTCTCTACTCCCAACTCAAAGTAGAACATACCGAAACAGCCAAGACCGGTACGAAAGGTATCATCAACATAAGGCTGCGTATCACCGAAGAAAACGGATTCCTGTCTAATTTTCGACCGGGTGATGCCGTGCTGCTTTATCGATATGAAGGTGATGAGCCTGACGTGCGCCGTCAGTTCCTGATGAGAGGCACCTTGCGGAAAATGACCATTCAATACCTGGAGGTTGAGTTGAGACATCCTCAACGCAATTACGAAATATTCGACAATCCTGACAGCTTCTTTGCCGTTGAACACGACCGGCCCGAAGCCGCTACTAACCGACTCTTTAGCGGTCTCTACAGTTTCTTGACAGGAAACGCCGACCGTCAGGACTTATTGCTCAATCGGCGCCAACCGCGTAGAAGGCCTGCTTGTCAGCTTGTAGGAGATTACGGTCCATTTGAAGAACTTGTCAGGAAGGAAAGGCAAGCTGATGATATTTTCTTCGTAATCGGTCCTCCGGGTTCGGGAAAGACCAGTTTTGCCCTTCGGTATATGATAGAAGAGGAACTTCATGATGCAAGCAGTCATATCTTGGTAATGGCTTACACCAATCGCGCCGTTGACGAACTCTGCAACATGTTGGATGGAATCTGCGAGAGTGGTCTGCTCGATGATTACGTGAGACTCGGTTCTGTTTTCTCTGCAGAAGAGAAATATCACCGTCGTTTTCTTTCCGAACGGATGGAGTATCTCAAGAAGGCAGGAGATATCCGTCGCTTTGTATCCCAAACGCGTGTGTTTGTAGGAACAACTTCCACCATGGCTTCCCAAACGGAACTGTTGAAGAATATTCCTTTTGAAACAGCATTTATCGATGAAGCCTCCCAAATACTCGAGCCGCAATTATTGCCCTTCTTCTTTGCCAACAACATTCAATCGGGTTTGCCCTCTATTCATCGTTTCGTATTGGTTGGCGATCAAAAACAATTGCCGGCCGTGGTGCAACAGTCGTCCGAACTTTCTCGTGTCAACGAACCCAGTCTGCAAGCTGCCGGACTCACCGATTGTCGCAATTCGCTCTTTGAACGTTTGCTTACTTTGCAACAACGAGCCGGAAGGAGCGATCTGTATCATCTGATAGAAACACAAGGGCGAATGCACCCCGACTTGTTTGGCTTCGTCAACCAAACCTTTTATCAGAATCGTTTGGCCTGCGTTCCTTTGCCGCATCAAGAGCGTAGTCTCAACCAATTCTATCCTCATGCGCAAAAAGCCCTTCATCCGCTCGTTCGATTAATGGCTTCTCATCGAATGGCCTTTCTGCATTGTCCTCCAACAACCATCAACAGCGCCAACGACAAGACCAATCAGGCCGAAGCACACTTGGTGGCCTGCTGTCTGAAGGCATTACAAGATGCTTACCAAATGGAAGGCCGCACCCTGGAGGCCTCGAATGTCGGTATCATCGTACCTTATCGCAACCAGATTGCCGCCATCAGAAAAGAAATGGAACAACTGGAATTGGATCACCTGCTTTCACTGACCATTGATACCGTGGAGCGTTATCAGGGAAGTCAACGCGATATCATCTTCTATCTCTTCACCGTTAAGAACTACTTTCAATTAGATTTCCTTACGGCTTCAACCTATCAGGAAAGAAGTGATGGAGACAGGCCCTACATGGTGGATCGGAAACTGAATGTGGCGCTCACCCGTTCACGCGAACAAACCTTCCTCATTGGTAATGCTACGTTGCTTCGTCGCAACGCGCTCTATCGCGAACTCATTGACCAACTCCAGCAGAGCAATCGTTACTTTACCCCTTTAAAACAAGAATAAGTACTCAAAATGAAACGAATTAGAACGAAAATGCGTACTTTTGCAGTCCTAAAACTCAACATTCATCTTAATGCCAACAAGAAGATTTTTCACCAGCCTGCTGTTACTCTTTACCGTCTTTACGCTCACGGTAAAGGGACGAGTAAAGAATATTCACGGACCATACCTTCAAAATATAACGGCCACTGAGGCCACTATTGTATGGGAAGCTGATAAGCCGAGTATTGGCTGGGTGGAACTGGCACCTGATGATGGTTCACACTTTTATGCAACCGAAAGGAAGAAGTTTTTTGACTGTACGAACGGCGTTAAAAACACATCCTTGATTCATGCTGTCAAATTATTGGGCTTGAAACCCGGTACCAACTACCGTTATCGCATCTATTCGCAGGAAGTACTTTCTCACCAAGGCATCTTTGTCAATTATGACGGAAGAATTGCTGCCAGCAATGTCTACAGTCAGCAGCCTCTGCAATTTCAAACGCTTGATCCTAAAAAGACAGAAACGTCCTTTGTAGTGCTCAATGACATCCATGGCAATAGTGAGGCTATTGCCCCCTTGATGAAACATGCAGACTATGAGAAAAAAGATCTCGTGTTCTTCAATGGCGATATGATTTCGATTCTTAATAAGGCCGAAGACTTTTTCACTGGCTTTATGGACGAATGCATCAATCTCTTTGCCCAAAACAAAAGTATCTATTATGCACGCGGCAACCATGAGACCCGTGGCGAATTTTCCACTCACTTCCAGGATTACTTTAATGTACGTGAGCCCCATCTGTACTTCGCCCTTCGCCAAGGTCCGGTATTCTTCATTCTGCTTGATACCGGTGAAGACAAGCCCGACTCAGAAATTGAATATAGCGGCATTGTGGATTATGACGGATACCGCTCCGAACAAGCAGAATGGCTCAAGACTATTAAGGATCATCCCGACTACCAATCAGCCAAATTCAGAGTTGTGATTTGCCATATGCCGATCTGTACCGACCCAAGCAATTGGCATGGCCCCAACGACTGCATTGAGAAAATGGCTCCCGTGCTCAATACGCTCAACATTGATGTCATGCTCTCCGGACACAATCACCGGGATTCTTACCGTGAGCCCGATCAAGTTTGTCAGTATCCGGTATTGATCAACTCCAACAAAGGCATTGTTGTCGCTGAGACGCAAGGTGACGAGCTCAAGATAAAAGTAATTCATGATGACGGAAAGGAAGTCACCCAAAAGACCTTTAAAGTCCGTCACTAACATTTCACCAACCCGAATAACAGTCGACTTGTGAACAATCAGCCCAGACCTATACGCATCCTTCTCATCCTGCTGTGTAGCCTTGCTCTTTTTGCAGGAAAGGCAAAAGCGGCCGAAGATATTTCGACCGACAGCATCACCGTTAGTCTGCTCACTTGTTCACCCGGTCAGGAAGTTTACGAATATTACGGTCATTCGGCTTTGCGCATCATTGACCACAGCAAAGGTGAGGATATTATTTTCAACTACGGACTATTCTCCTTCAATACACCCAATTTCCGCTGGCGTTTTATGCGCGGCGATTGTCAATATGAAATTGGTGCTACGTTTACTCTGAACTTTCTGGCACAATATGCCGACCGCGGCAGTTTTGTGAGAGAGCAGATTCTCAATCTTCGCCAAAGCGAAGCCCGACGCCTCTTTCAGGCGCTTATCGACAATTGTCAGCCCCAGAATCGTTCTTATCTCTACAACTTCTTTTATGACAATTGTGCCACTCGCATCCGCGATCAGATCGTGCGCAACCTCGACGGCGAGCTTGTCTATACGCAGAGCGTGACCGACCAATCCCTCCGCGACATTGTTCATGAATATAGTCAGCCTCATCCTTGGTCGCTCTTTGGTCAGGACCTGCTCTTGGGAGCAGAGGCCGACCATCAGGCTGACCGAAAGAGCCAGCAATTTGCACCTCTCTATCTGGAGCGCGACCTCAGTACAGCACGCATCAAGGCAGCAGACGGGACGGAGCGTCCGCTTGTTAGCGAAACCCGTATGTTGTTACCTGAGATGGACCCGAAACCCATTGAACCCTGTCCGGTCACTCCTTTGGTCTGCGCCATAGCATTATTAGTTGTCACTGCGGTAATAACAGGACTGGAACTCCGTATGAAGAAGACGTGCTGGATCTACGACTTGATATTGCTTGCCTCGCAAGGCATTGTAGGGCTTATCATCAGTTTCATGTTCTTCTTTTCCATCCATCCCACCGTAGGTTCCAACTGGCTTATCTTGCTTTTTAATCCGCTTCCGCTTCTGTTCCTTTATCCCGTCATTCAGGGAGAGCGAAAGGGTAGGAAGAGCATCTACTACCGTGTAGCGACTGTTTGGTTATTCCTGTTCTTGGTGGGCATTCCATTGATTCCGCAACAATTCGGACCCGAAATAGTCCTTTTGACGCTCACCTTATTATTAAGGAGTGTAGGTCATGTATTCCGTACCCGATGAACCAATCCATTAACCTTTGCATGAATGAATAAAAAAATCTACTATATCCTTCCTCCGCTCATTGCTGCAATGGCATGGGTGTCGGCCGAAGCACAAGACATCAAGGACGTGCCTAAGGTGGTTGTGAACATTACGATTGACCGCCTTCGCTCTGACTATATGAATGCTTTCGTGCCTATCTATGGTCAGGACGGTTTCAAACGCTTGTTGAAAGAAGGCAGGGTCTACTCTCATGCCGAATATCCCCAAAGCAGACTGAACCGTGCGGCCTGTATAGCGACTATTGCCACAGGTACCGTGCCCTATAATCACGGCATTGTTAGTGACACGTGGCTCAACCGCAAAACCTTGCGTCCAGTATTCTGCGTTGACGACAGTCAATATGAAGGAAATCTGACGGGAGACCAGTCATCGCCCCAATTCCTGAGCGTGTCGACCATTGGCGACGAACTGAAAGTGGCCACAGAAGGCAAAGCTATTGTCTACGCCATTGCTCCCTTCCGCGATGCTTCCATTCTCAGTGCCGGACACGCAGCTGATGGAGCATTTTGGATTAATCCGCTCACCGGACGTTGGTGTGGCACCTCCTACTATGGGCCGCTGCCTGGCTGGGTGTCGATTGCCGACAAGAAGAACGACCTGGAATCTTTCCTGCAAGGCAATTCGTGGGAACCACTGTCGGAACTGAGCGGCAACTTCAGTTACTTCCCCTCCGGTGGAATGAAGGAACCTTTCAAATACAAGTTCAAGGGTGACCATCGCTTCAAAGCCTTTTCCACCAGTGGACTCGTTAACGAATATATCACGAAGTTTGCCACCGAATGCGTCAATACTTCCGGCATTGGTAACGACAACATCACCGACTACCTTTCCCTGACTTATTATGCGGGCAATTATGAAGACCAATCGGTGAGCGAGTTCCCGATGGAGATGCAAGACACCTACCTGCGCCTTGATAAGGCCCTCGGAGAACTGTTCCAAGCTGTTGAGTCGAAGGTGGGAACGGGCAAAGCGCTCTTTGTGGTTACCTCCACCGGCTATACCGACAACGAGACCGCCGACTTGGCCAAATTCCGTGTTCCTACCGGTACGTTCTACATCAATCGCACGGCAGGTTTGCTCAACATGTACTTGATGGCCCTCTATGGTCAGGGGCAATACATTGAGGCATATTATGGCGACGAAATCTATCTGAATCATAAACTCCTTGAGACCAAACAACTCAGTTTGGCCGAGGTGTTGGAGCGCTGTCAGGAACTGCTGCTCCAGTCAGCCGGCGTCAAGGATGTCTATACCTCCCAGCGTCTGTTACTCGGAGCATGGACTCCCGGTATCAGCCGTATCCGCAACAGCTATAATCCCAAGTGTTCGGGTGACATCCTCGTGCAAGTGGCACCGGGATGGCATCTCGTCAATGAAGAAACCCAGGAAGACGTCATGGTGCGCGACTCCTACTTCCCCTTCCCCCTTATCTTCATGGGAAACGAAGTGGTGGCCGAAACCATTGATACGCCTGTCACCACCGACTGCATTGCGCCTACGCTCTCGCAGGTGATGCGCATCCGTGCCCCCAATGCCTGCACCACTGCAGCGCTCACTGGTTTCAGCAATTAAGCCTTCGAGCGCACATTCACCGCGCCTCACTCTGCACCTGCGTGCAACATGATTCAATTACTTCATTAAGAAAAAAGACATTCCATGGATATCAATAACATTTTAAAGAAACTGTTTGGAAACAAGTCAACGCGCGACATGAAAGAGATTCAGCCGCACGTTGAAAAGATTAAACAAGTGTTTGTAAGCATTGATGCGCTTGACAACGATGCCCTGCGTGCCAAGACGCAAGAACTGCGCGACCAGGTTCAGCATTCCGTTGACGACCTGCGTGCCGAAATCAGTCGTGAGAAGGAGAAGGTTGAAACCCTTCCGCTCGAAGACCGCGAGAGTGTGTTCAACCATATCGATAAATTAGAGAAAGAGGTACTCGACCGATTGGAGACGGAGCTCGACAAGGTGATGTATGAAGCCTTCGCCATCATGAAGAGTACGGCTCGCCGCTTTGCCCAGAACAGCGAGGTGGTGGTTACGGCTACCGACTTCGACCGCACGTTGGCTGCGACTCACGACTTTGTCACCATTGACGACGACAAAGCCATTTATCATAATCACTGGGTTGCCGGAGGCAATGACATGCAGTGGAACATGATTCATTACGATGTTCAGTTGTTCGGTGGTGTAGTTCTTCACAAAGGTAAGATTGCCGAAATGGCAACGGGTGAAGGAAAGACCCTTGTGGCCACCCTTCCGGTCTTCCTCAACGCTCTTACGGGCAACGGTGTTCACGTGGTGACGGTCAACGACTACTTGGCCAAGCGTGACTCCGAATGGATGGGACCGCTCTATATGTTCCACGGTCTTAGTGTCGACTGCATCGACAAGCATCGGCCCAACAGCGAAGCTCGTCGCCGTGCCTACCGTGCCGACATTACCTTTGGTACGAACAATGAATTTGGCTTCGACTACCTGCGCGATAATATGGCCGTCAGTCCCAAAGACCTCGTGCAGCGTGCCCACAACTACGCTATTGTCGATGAGGTAGACTCGGTGTTGATTGACGATGCACGTACGCCGCTCATCATTTCCGGTCCTGTGCCCAAGGGCGACGACCAGATGTTTGAGGAATATCAGCCCCTCATCGAGCGCTTGTATGAAGTGCAGCGCAAGTTGGCCACCAACTACCTTTCAGAAGCCAAGCAGCTCATCCAGTCTGACGACAAGGAGAAGCAGCAACAAGGTTTCCTGGAACTCTTCCGTAGCCACAAAGCCCTGCCCAAGAACAAGGCCCTCATTAAGTATCTCTCCGAACCGGGCATCAAGACCGGTCTGCTCCACACAGAGGAGATTTATATGGAGAATAACAACAAGCGTATGCCCGAGGCCACTTCGCCGCTTTACTTCGTAGTAGACGAGAAACTCAAGAGCGTTGACCTCACCGATAAGGGTAACGAATGGTTAGCCAAGCAGGTGAGCAATCCTTCTCTCTTTATTCTGCCCGATATCACCACTGAGCTTTCACTTCTTGAGAGTGACAAGAGTCTTACCGAAGAGGAGCGTTTGGAGAAGAAAGATGCCTTCTTGCAGGAATATGCCGTCAAGAGCGAACGCGTGCATACCATTTTGCAGTTGCTCAAAGCCTACACGATGTTTAATCGCGACGATGAATATGTTGTCATTGATGGCGAAGTGAAGATTGTTGACGAGCAGACGGGCCGTATCATGGAAGGCCGCCGTTGGAGCGACGGACTCCATCAGGCCGTAGAAGCCAAGGAGCACGTGAAGGTGGAGGCCGCTACTCAGACCTTTGCGACCATTACCCTGCAGAACTACTTCAGAATGTATCACAAGCTGGCGGGTATGACGGGTACCGCCATCACCGAGGCCGGTGAGTTCTGGAACATCTATAAGCTCGATGTGGTGGAGATACCCACCAACCGTCCCGTGATGCGCAAGGACCTCAACGATCGCGTCTACAAGACGAAGCGCGAGAAATATAACGCCGTTATCGACGAAATAGAAAACATGGTTAAAGCCGGTCGTCCCGTTCTGGTAGGTACCACCAGCGTTGAAATATCTGAAACGCTCAGCCGTATGCTCCAGATGCGCAAGATTCCCCACAACGTGCTCAATGCAAAGCTTCATCAAAAGGAGGCCGACATCGTGGCCAAAGCCGGACAGAGCAGTACCGTAACCATTGCCACCAACATGGCCGGTCGTGGTACCGACATCAAGCTTTCGCCCGAAGTAAAAGAAGCCGGAGGTTTGGCTATCATCGGTACCGAGCGCCACGAAAGCCGCCGCGTCGACCGCCAGTTGCGTGGACGTTCCGGACGTCAAGGCGACCCGGGTTCGTCTGTCTTCTTCGTATCGCTTGAAGACAACCTCATGCGCCTCTTTGCCAGCGAGCGCATTGCCAAGGTCATGGACCGCTTTGGTGTGAAGGACGGCGAAGTGATTGAGTCGCCCATCATCAACAAGTCTATTGAGCGTGCCCAAAAGAAGGTAGAAGAAAACAACTTCGGTATTCGTAAGCATTTGCTCGAATATGACGACGTGATGAACAAGCAGCGCACCGTCATCTACGAAAAGCGCCGCCACGCCTTGATGGGTGAGCGAATCGGCATGGATATCAGTAATATGATTTGGGACCGTTGCGTTGACATCATCGACAAGCACGACTGGCAGGGATGTCGCGAGGAATTCCTCAAGATCATGGCCATGGAGCCTCCCTTCACCGAAGCAGAGTTCATGGGCGAAGTCAAGCACGAAGACCTTCACGAGCGAGCCTTTGCCGCCGCCATGGAAGGCTTCAAGCGCCGCACCGACCGCATGGCTGAGGTGGCGATGCCCGTCATTCGCGAAGTTTATGAAAAGGAAGGTGCCGTGTACGAAAACATTGCCGTACCCATCACCGACGGCAAGCGTGTGTATAACATCACCTGCAACCTCAAGGAATGTGTCGAGACCGAATGCAAGTCCATGGTGAAAGCCTTTGAGAAGAGCATCCTGCTGCACATTATCGATGACGAATGGAAAGAAAACCTGCGCGAACTTGACGATCTGAAGCATTCCGTGCAGAACGCCAGCTACGAGCAGAAAGACCCGCTCGTTATCTTCAAACTGGAGAGTGTGCAGCTCTTCGACCAGATGATTGGCAAAATCTATAACCGCACCACCAGCATCTTGATGAGGGCACAGATACCTATGCCCGACCCTTCTGAGGTGCGCGAAGCAGCTCCCGAACCGCGCCAGCCGCGTCAGCAGTATCAGGAGTCGCGCTCCGACCTTGCCGACCCGGCACAACGGGCAGCAGCCAATCAAGACACCCGCGAGCGTCAGAAACCGCAGCCTTACGTAGCCGACAAGATGCCGCAGCGTAACGACCCGTGTCCTTGCGGAAGTGGTAAGAAGTTCAAGAACTGCCACGGACGCGGATTAGTATAGTTCTCGGGTTTTGGTTTTAGTCCAAGCCTGATTGATGTACAGAAAACCGCCATTCTCGTTTTCGCGAGGATGGCGGTTTCTCTGTTAGTTGGTTTCATCTGACCGGTACAAATTCATTTTCGCCAAAAACTGTAGGGGCGTATCGCATACGCCCTGAAGTGGGCGGAAAAGCCTTTTGGTTGAGAAAGAATGGTTAGTGTGAAACCACACAAGGCTTACTCTTCA
>CALZOH010000012.1 GCA_945827465.1 uncultured Prevotellaceae bacterium | reverse complement strand
CAAAGGTACGGACAACAAGCTAGTCAGTCAAGACGGCTTTCACCGAACGCTTACCCTTTTTCCATTTTAGCTGTTTTGCATGGCGTACAAAGCGCTCCTTTTTCCATTTTAGCCGTTTTGCATGGCGTACAAAGCGCTCCTTTTTCCATTTTAGCCGTTTTGCATGGCGTACAAAGCGCTCCTTTTCGTTGGGGAGTACTTGCCCATTTGGGTGATACAACTACGAAAAGAACCATATATATTTGCCCCGTTAGAGCAAAATCTTCGGCTGTACGGCCGGAGGTTGCGCCAACGGGGCAATTGGATAAAATGATTCGTTCAAATCTCTTCCACTTCGAGACCTTCACTTGAAGAATCGCCTGAAAGACTTTCTGCTACTGGAATTGCAGTTCTTCCTTTTCGTTAAGACTGATGCGAATGGGTTTGCTCTTTCGGGCTTTTCCACTCATGAGAAACTCACTCAAACCATCTTCTAAATAAGTCTGGATAGCTCTTTTCAGCGGACGGGCACCATATTTTTCATCGTAGCCATGATCAATAATAAAGCGACGAGCATCTTTTTCGAGCCTCATCTCATAACCCAGGCCGCGAAGGCGCTCTCTTACCTTTTCAAACTCAATATCAGCTATGCGTCCGAAGGCTTCGCGCTGCAGTTGTTCAAATATAACGATCTCATCAAGCCTGTTCAGAAACTCGGGAGTGAACTGTTTGTGCAAGGCTTTCTGTATGATGCTTTCGTGAGCGGTTGCACGCGAGTTTGCGATAGTTTCGGTGGTGAATCCGATGCCCTGTCCGAACTCTTCCACTTGTTTGGAACCCACATTTGAGGTGAGAATGATGACGGTATTCTTAAAATCGACGGTGCTGCCATTGCTGTCAGTGAGGCGACCTTCGTCCATCACTTGCAGCAGAAGGTTAAACACGTCTTTATTGGCCTTTTCGATTTCGTCAAGCAGTACTATCGAATATGGATGCCGCTTCACCTTTTCGGTGAGTTGTCCTCCTTCGTCGTAACCTACGTAACCCGGAGGCGCTCCAACCAATCGAGAAGTGGAGAACTTCTCCATGAACTCACTCATGTCTATTCTGATGAGTGCATCGGCACTGCCGAACATGTATTCAGCCAATACCTTAGCCAGATAGGTCTTTCCCACACCGGTAGGACCGAGAAACAAGAAGGTGCCAATGGGTTTATTGGGGTCACTCAGACCCATTCGGTTACGCGTAATGGTCCGAACGAGTTTATCGACGGCCTTATCTTGGGCTATCACCTGTTGCAGCAAGTTCTGCCGCAGTCCTTTCAGCCGTACACTCTCCTTCCCTTTCAGTTTGTGAACAGGTACACCGCTCATCATCGACACAGTTTCTTCCACTGCGGCCAAATCCACCTTCTCACAATCACTGCGAAGTTTTCGTTCCCACTCTTCCTTGAGTTGATTGATTTCTCTCTGCAAGTCTACCTCCCTATTACGTAGCTCAGCAGCCTTTTCAAAATCCTGAACATCCACTGCCTGCTGCTTTTCTTTCTTTAAAGCAGCCGCTTGAAGTTCTGCCTCGCGCAAATTATCGGGTATATCAGCCGAAACAAGGTGCATTCGAGAGCCAGCTTCGTCTAACGCGTCGATGGCTTTGTCCGGCAACTGCCTATCAGTCACATAACGGTCGGTGAGTCTGACACATGCTTCAAGTGCTTCATCTGAATACTTCACCCGATGGTGTTGTTCATAGGCAGCCTTTATATTATGGAGTATGCGAAGGGTTTCTTCGGGACTGGTAGGTTCCACCATGATTTTTTGGAAACGTCGTTCAAGCGCGCCATCCTTCTCAATGGTTTTGCGATACTCGTCCGTGGTCGTGGAACCGATGCACTGCACCTCGCCACGCGCTAATGCCGGCTTGAGCATGTTGGCGGCATCCATACTACCTGCTGCACTTCCCGCACCAACCATGGTATGGATCTCGTCAATGAAAAGTATCACCTCAGGATGGCTTTTCAACTCGCTCAGCACGTTCTGTATGCGCTCTTCAAACTGTCCGCGATACTTAGTACCTGCCACTAAAGCCGGTAAATCAAGTGCCACTACGCGTTTATCGAATAAACTGATGGGAACTTGCTGTGACGTGATGCGTTGAGCGAGTCCCTCGACAATAGCGGTCTTTCCAACACCGGGTTCACCTATCAGAATGGGATTATTCTTTTTCTTACGACTCAGAATCTGGGCAATTCTTTCTATTTCTTTCTCTCGTCCGTAAACCGGATCAAGTTTTCCGCTGGCAGCCTTCTGAGTCATATCGGTTCCGAACTTATCCAAGTAGGGTGTATCACCCTTACGGTTCTCTGTAGGTGTCTCTACTCGGTTGGATGCCTCCTTCCGTTCGTCGCGAAAGCGGGGATCTTCCATGGGCTCGTCTTCCTCATCATCAAACTCAAAGCTACTATTCACGTCTTTCTTCTCCGGAGTGAGCATAAGGCTGATTTTTTCGTAGTCAATGCCTTTCGATTGCAAAATCAGAGAGGCATTGCTATCGGTTTTCTTCAAAATGGCGAGCAGCAGATGAATGGTATTGATAATACTGTCATGTCGCTGCCGTGCCTCATCGGCACAATTCTTGAGCAGAAGCGCCGCATCTTCATCGATGGTAAGATTCTCCAAAGGCCCTTGATAAGGGTCGTCGGTGAGCAACACTTTTTCGATGGCATCGCGCACCTCATGAAGATTGTCACATAGTTTCTCCAGAAGTTTGGCCGCTTCACACGTATTGTTACGCAATATCGCCAGAAGTAAGTGCTCCGTGGTGACATGGCGGTTGTGCAACCTCATGGCTTCTTCTCGACTGAAGATAAGGGCATAGGAAAAATCCTGTGAATATTTAAATGTCATATATTGTCACTTTCTATATAGGGTTGTCGTGTCACTGATTGATTTCGCGCAATGTTTTCCTATATACAAACTTCGTGCCAATCGCAGTTTACCGACGAATTATTTTGATGGTTTCCCTTGTTTTTTCATCCATCAGCAAGTAAATGCCGACGGGAAGATGCTCCGAACTGCTAAATTGAGCTATTCTATCCACCAACTGACCCTGGGCATTGTAAACAGATACGGCTTTTCCCCGCAACTGCTCTTCGCCACGCTGACCGAAGCCATCAGTCACAGCATTTTTCACTCCCGTAACCGGAATGGTAACATCCAACGTAATGATACCATCGGTTTCGCGAATGTTGGTAATGGGTTTATTCATGAAAAAGTTTCCAAGTGACGACTCTCTGAAAACTCTTGCTGCCGGAATGCTGCTGTTGGTTAGCGAGTCATTGCCCTCATAAGGGAAAGGATAACTGGCAGGAGAACCATAGTTATTTCCTGCCGGAATGATATAGGCACGGGGATGCTCGGGGTCATCGTTAGCTTTGGAATAAAACCAAAGATCACGGTCGTAGTCGTAATGTGAGACAGTCAAACCGTGTCCCGGAATGTGAGCATCCCATCCCTCTTGCTGGCGGTTTTCCAAGACATAAAATTCTTCTAAATCCCCATCCTTGTCAACGGCATTGCAGAGCAAGTATCCCTCTCCCCCTTGCGAAACGGGAGTTAAAGTGAGTTGTTTCACCGACTGCTCTATTGGGGTGAAGTCTTTCCACCCCAACATATACTTTTCCAATGCCGTGTAATTGCAAGGCGCCCAAGTTTGAAGGTTATGACTGCCATTGGCCATGAGGTCGTAGCCACGAGGATCAGGCGCATCGGTATTAGTATAAAAGTCATAGAGACCCAGGCAGTGACTGAACTCGTGACAGAAAACACCGATGCCGGAACGCAAGTTGTTGTAAAGCATCTCAGAAGAGCAAGCATATTGGTTGATTAGGACGCCATCGAGTGTGATGCCAGATTCGTAGCCGTCGAAAAAGCTTAACGCGCCTGCATGGGGCCAAATCAGGTTCGGGTCGTTCCCCACTACGTGTGCACCGTAACCAGCGTAGACAAAGAAGACCAAATCTACCTCGCCATTACCGTACCAATCGTAACGGCTGAAGTCAACATCGGCATCAACCTTTTTCAAAACTTCCGACAAAAGTCTGCCCACATACATTTCTGACACATCTTCGCTATCGATACCATAATAATAACAAGAACCGGAGGCGCGAACGGGACCGACAACATCAAATGTTACATTGAACTGTCCGTCGGACTGCTGTCGGAAGTAGTCCTTCACTGAACCAGGGATAGGCTCGGGCGAGAGAGTGCCTCCCGTGTACCCTTCTTCATTGAGCATGGCTTCGCAGTACTTGACAGCATTCTTGCGGAAACTCTGATCAGAAAATTCAATCATCAACACCAGTGCACGTTTCTCTTCCACTGCTCCGGCAACCCTTTGGCGCGAGCGAGCTGTCCTGATTTGCCGCTGCAAGGAGGCCGTTCGCAGACGTTGGGGATTTCGACGATTAACTTGAGCCAGCGTTTCGAGTGAGGTAATGTATTTCTTTTCCTGCGGAGTGCGCATAGCAGCTTCGTGAGCCACTACGCCCGATGAACGAACCTTGAAACCGGCAGCTTGCAAGTAACAGAAGTCGCCGTTAGCTGCCCGCAACAGCGGAACATTGTCTTCGGTGAGATAATACTGAAAAAACTCGTCACCACACAGCCTGACACGGATGGTGGTACTATCTGACTGACGGAAGGTTTTCCATGTGGAATAGGCTTGAACGGCCTTTAGGGGAGAAAACATGGTCAGCGCCATCAGACTGAGAGCCACATAACGGAAAAGTTTCATAAGAACGGATGTTGATAAATAATATCTAAAAAATATGGTATAATCAGTTTTGATATAAAATAACACACACAGACGGGGTCTTGCTCTGGTGTCCCCGCCTGTGCGGTATTTCCTCTTGGGAATATGACCGGAAGGGTTATTTCAGCACCCGACCGGATTATTTACATGTCGGTGTCCAGGGTTTGAGCTGTTGGAAGAAATCATTACCCTTGTCATCTACCAAGATGAAGGCCGGGAAATCTTCAACACGTATCTTCCAGATGGCTTCCATACCAAGTTCTGGATATTCCACACACTCAATGCTCTTGATGGAGTTCATCGACAGCACGGCAGCAGGTCCGCCGATACTTCCAAGATAAAATCCACCATGCTTTTTGCAGGCATCGGTTACCGTTTGGGTTCTGTTACCCTTGGCAATCATAATCATGGAACCACCATGATCCTGGAATTCGTCAACGTAGGGATCCATACGATTGGCTGTGGTGGGCCCCATCGAACCACAAGGCATTCCGGCCGGAGTTTTAGCAGGTCCTGCGTAGAGAACGGGATGATTCTTGAAATACTCAGGGAGATCCTCGCCGGCATCAAGCCTTGCCTTGAGCTTGGCATGGGCAATATCGCGAGCAACAATGATGGTACCGTTCAGACTAAGGCGTGTTGAAACGGGATATTGGGTTAACAGCTTGCAGATATCAGTCATTGGCTGGTTAAGATCCACTTTCACGGCGTTGCCTTCGCCTGCACGGCGCAATTCTTCGGGTATCAGCTCTGTCGGATTGTCATCCAACTTCTCAATCCAGATTCCGTCGCGGTTGATCTTGGCTTTAATGTTACGATCGGCCGAACAACTCACGCCAAGACCGATAGGACAAGAAGCACCATGACGTGGCAAACGAACCACACGCACATCATGAGCAAAATATTTGCCTCCGAACTGCGCGCCAAGGCCAATCTTATGGGCTTCGTCGAGTAACTGCTTCTCAAGTTCGATGTCACGGAAGGCACGACCCGTTTCGTCACCCGTAGTAGGCAGATTATCATAGTAGTGAGTAGATGCCAACTTCACAGTCAACAGATTCTTCTCGGCACTGGTACCTCCAATCACAAAGGCAATATGATATGGCGGACAAGCAGCCGTTCCGAGCGTCTTCATTTTCTCTACCAAGAAGGGTACGAGCGTTCCGGGATTCTGGATACGCGCTTTCGTTTCCTGATAGAAGTATGTTTTATTGGCCGAACCTCCACCCTTCACCACGCAGAGGAATTTGTACTCATCGCCTTCGGTAGCCTCGAGGTCGATTTGCGCCGGCAGATTGCAACGAGTGTTAACCTCGTCGTACATATTCAGTGGAGCGTTTTGCGAATAGCGAAGATTCTCCTGGGTATAGGTTTCGTAAACACCGCGAGAAAGTGCCTCTTCGTCGCAAAAGCCTGTCCATACTTGCTGACCCTTCTCACCGTGGATAATAGCCGTTCCGGTATCTTGGCAGAAGGGCAGTTGACCCTTGCAAGCCGTCTCAGCATTGCGCAGGAAGGTGAGCGCAACATATTTATCGTTATCACTGGCTTCGCTATCATGGAGAATAGAAGCGACCTGCTCATTATGAGCACGGCGCAGAAGGAAGTTCACATCGCGAAAGGCCTGGCGAGCCAATAGGGTCAATGCTTCAGGCGCTACCTTGAGCACCGGTTTGCCCTCAAATTCGCTTACACTGACGCCTTCCTTACTCAACAAGTAATATTGGGTGTCGTCTTTGCCCGTTTGGAACATCGGGGCATACTTAAATTCTGAAATATTGGCCATAATTCTCTTATATTTGTTCTTGAGTTAATGTTTATCTGCTGCAAAGTTATCATTTTTTGTGGGTTCGCGTTTTTTTCGGCCAAGGAAATTCGGGATTTCCGACTTCAGCGACCGCCCCAAGCGACAGAAGCCCTGACAAGGTCAGTGACAGGTTCGGCCTGAAGGTTTAAAGAAACGAAAAATTTAGTGGGAAGGAACCTGAAAGATAGAGTCGTCGCGACCGACAACTCCACTATTTGATCGTGTAAAACGATTGGGTTTATGGACACGTTCGGAAGCAACTTCCGACGACGGAACGACGTCCGAAGCCATGGGAGGAACGGCATGAGGCGTACGGGCTACACCTCGATAGTCGGCCCAACGATCTAAAATATGGTAAACATAGTGATAAGTTTCGCTGCCAATCATGTAACCATAGCGTACCACCGGATCACGGTAATAACGAGCCTGACTTAAGCGCAGCACAAAGGGTGAGACCTCGTCCCAAAGTTGTGAATTGCGACCGTACTTGCGTGCCAGGTTCTGCGCATCCCGAATGTGAAGGTAACCACCATTATATGCGGCAAGCACAAACTTCTTTCTTTCGTCGGGATTGGTAATATCCGAGAAATTTTGTTGTAACCTACCAAGATATTTAGCTGATGTTCGGATGTTGAGTTCCGGTTGATAGAGTTGGGAAGGCTCCACACCCAATTCAAGAGCCGTTCGGGGCATGATCTGCATCAATCCGCGCGCTCCAGCCCAACTTTCAGCCTTGGGATCAAAAGCACTCTCCTGATAGCACTGTGCTGCCAGCAGTCGCCAATCCCAACCGATGGAACGGGAAGCCGCCAACAAAAGGTGATCATAAGCTGAAATAATGCCTTTAGAACGATTCAAGTAAACAGCATGCACGGTGCGCCTCACATGAGGAGTTTGCAACATGCGAGTCAGGTCTTCACGGGTCTCGGCCAACAGTTGCGGACGATACCAATCCTTCAACGCGTCAGCCAACAGAGGGCTGGCACTTCTGACCGACCACGAAAGGGAATCTGACTGAGTGAATCCACCGGCTATCAATCCCTCACGCTCAAGCAATGAACGGGACAAGGGATAAGCAATGAGATCGGCGCGAGCTTCTCGAAGCTGTGCAAGAAGTTCCAAGGTATCGCGAGCCACTTCCATGCGTAATCGCAAGCCAAGGCTATTGGCAAAACGTTCGGCCAAGAGGTATTGCAAGCCCAAAGCGCGTCCTCGCAGTTCATAATACGTGTCGGGGCCGCTGATGGTGACAGCTATGAGCTCGCCCGCCACCTCAAGATCGGGCAAATCGTAATCGGCCAGCGCCCGGGCAGAATCTGACATGACGTCACCAAGAGGTGACGGCGTCTTTTGAGGCCGACACGAAACCAGGATGAAGGCTGCAACAAGCAAAATATATAAATAATGTATGTAGCGAATACCTGACAACGGATTTATCATTAATTTTGCCGCAAAATTACGAATTATCCTTTTAATAGTAAAAACAACCCTACCATGATCAGACATATCGTTATGTTCCGTTTTCGTTCCGACGTTGACGAAGAAACGCGCCGACAAGTGCGTGAACAGTTTCGCTCCGACATTCTGTCGTTGCGCTCGCAACTGAACTTTATCCGCTCACTCGAAGTGGGCTTTAACATCAATCCAGAAGAAGCATGGGACATCTGCCTGGAGAGTTCGTTTGATTCGATGGACGACCTTCACACATATAGCAACTTCCCGAACCACCGGGCAGCCGCAGCCCGCCTGAAGCCTTACCTTGACGGCCGCTGTTGTGTAGATCACGAAGTGTAAACACCTGGTCAAGAATCGGCTATAGGCAGGAAGAAACAGCGCTAAAAACAAAGAGAAATCAGAAAAACATCTATTTTCTTGGAGAAAAGGACTAAAAATACTTATCTTTGCACAAGAATCATTATGTACCATGTATTTTGTAAAGCGTGAAAATTCCATCCATCATCATTCACCAACTCCATTCGTTCGGTGAGTGTTTGTTGCATATTAAAATATTGATGTGGCTTGCCGAATATCGGTGAGCCATTTTTTATCCATGTCAAACAGTAAAGAATGAAGAATATGTTAAGAATTGCAGTACAGTCGAAAGGTAGACTTTATGAAGACACCATGGCGTTATTGGCAGAAGCCGACGTGAAGGTGAGCAAATCCGTACGCACATTGTTGGTGCAAGCACGTGATTTTCCGGTTGAAATTTTATTTTTGCGCGATGATGATATTCCGCAAACCGTTGCCAGCGGTGTGGCAGACGTAGGAGTAGTAGGCGAAAACGAATTTTTAGAGCGAGGCGAACGTGCCGACATCATTCAACGCCTGGGTTTCAGCAAGTGCAGACTATCTCTGGCTATCCCCAAGTCTGAAAACTACGAAGGAACAGACTGGTTCCAGCACAAGAAGATTGCTACCAGCTATCCGAACATCCTACGCGACTACCTGCAGAAGAATCACATTGATGCCGACGTTCACGTGATTACAGGTTCGGTTGAAGTATCGCCGGGAATTGGTTTGGCCGATGCCATCTTCGACATTGTCAGTTCAGGGTCAACTCTGGTGAGCAACCATCTGAAGGAAGTCGAGGTAGTAGTACGCAGTGAAGCGCTATTGATAGGTCATCCCGGTATGAGTGAAGAAAAGAAAGCCATTCTCGATGAACTACTCTTCCGCATTGCAGCCGTTAAAGAGGCCGAAGATAAAAAATATGTATTGATGAATGTGCCTAAAGATCGACTGGACGACGTAGTCAGCGTGCTGCCGGGCATTAAGAGCCCTACAATTATGCCTTTGGCTGACTCGGAATGGTGTAGTGTACACACCGTACTCGGCGAAAACTGTTTTTGGGACATTATCGGACAACTGAAAGAACGCGGTGCCCAAGGAATTCTGGTGTTACCCATCGAAAAAATGGTCTTATAACAGCTGTTATGGATATCCGCATTTTAGAATACCCCGATCGCGACCAATTGAAAGAGGCACTCCGACGCCCGGCTTTTGACGTAACGCGACTGTTCGGTACCGTACAGGGAGTAATTGATGCCGTCTGCAAAGAGGGTGATACTGCCCTGAAAAGATTAGAGGAACAATTTGACCGGGTGAGCCTTGACTCGCTTTGCGTAAGCGAAGAAGAGATGGAGGCAGCCACTCAAAAGGTAGATACAGACCTGCAAAACGCCATTAGACTGGCTTACGAAAATATTTCAAGATTTCACGCGGCACAACACTTCGATTCCATCCGAGTAGAAACGGTTCCCGGTGTGATTTGTGAACAAGTGGCCGTTCCCATAGAGAAAGTCGGACTGTATATCCCCGGTGGATCGGCTCCGCTATTCTCTACCGTGCTGATGTTAGCCGCTCCGGCACGCATTGCTGGTTGCAAAGAGATTGTGCTGTGCACTCCGCCGAGCCGCGACGGGAGTGTCAACCCCGTGATATTGTTTGCCGCCCGCTTGGCAGGCGTTAACCGTGTATTTAAAATAGGTGGTTCCCAAGCCATAGCTGCTATGGCTTACGGAACAGAAAGTGTACCCAAGGTAGACAAGATTTTCGGACCTGGAAATCAGTATGTAATGGCCGCCAAACAGTTAGTATCACTCTCAGACGTGGCTATCGACATGCCGGCAGGCCCGAGCGAGGTTGAGGTGCTGGCCGACGGCACGGCGCGAGCTGATTTTGTAGCCGCAGACCTGCTTAGCCAGGCCGAACATGGCGCCGACAGCCAGGTAGTACTGATTTCGACCAGTCGGTCACTGTTGGAAAAAGTACGTGAAGAACTGGAACGACAACTTGCCTTGCTTCCCCGTCACGAGGTGGCAGAAAAAGCCCTGTCGCACAGCGTGCTTATCTTGGCAGAAAACATGGATCAAGCCGTAGAACTGACCAATTACTACGCACCGGAGCACCTGGTTATCTCGGTGGAGAACTATCGCGAAGTAGCCCGACGTATCCGCAACGCGGGTTCCATCTTCCTCGGTCCGTACAGTTGTGAAAGTGCCGGCGATTATGCCTCTGGCACCAACCACACACTACCTACCAAAGGTTACGCAAGGGCATACAGCGGCTTGAATCTCGATGTCTTCATGCGCAAAATGACTTTACAGGAACTGACACCCGAAGGCGTAAAAGCAATAGGACCGGCCGTAATGGCAATGGCCACGGGCGAACAGCTCGAAGCCCACTGCCGCGCTATGGAAATACGTTATCGAAGTATTGAAACCGAATCACAAAAACAATGAAAGAATTATCACAACTGGTCAGACCCAACATCCTGGCCCTAAAACCCTATAGCTGTGCCCGAGATGAGTTTCGCGGCCGCAAAGCAGAAGTGTTTCTTGACGCGAACGAGAATCCTTACAACCAACCGCTAAACCGTTACCCTGACCCACTGCAAGAAGAAGTAAAGAAAGCCCTTGAACGCATAAAAGGAGTGCGCGCAGAACAAATGTTTTTGGGTAATGGTAGCGATGAAGCCATTGACTTGGTGTATCGCATCTTTTGCGAACCGGGAAAAGACAATGTTGTAGCCATCGAACCCACTTACGGCATGTACGGAGTATGCGCAGAAGTGAATAATGTGGCTTACCGACGCGTATTGCTCGATGAACATTTCGACTTAGTGGCAGACCGAGTACTTGAAGCTACCGACGAGCTGACAAAGGTAATTTGGCTCTGCAGTCCAAACAATCCTACAGGCAATCCTCTCGCTGCCGAAGAAATCGAAAAGATTTTGCGCAACTTTGAAGGCATTGTCGTGGTGGACGAAGCCTATTCAGATTTCTCGGAACGGATGCCCTTCAGACTTCAGTTGGATCAATTTCCCAATCTGATTGTACTCAATACGTTTTCAAAGGCATGGGCGGCTGCAAGCATCCGATTGGGACTCGCTTTTGCCTCACCCAAGATTATCAGCTATTTCAATAAGGTGAAATATCCTTATAACGTAAACTTGCTGACACAAAAAGAGGCACTTTCACTCCTCCACAATCGCAGGGAAGTGGAACGATGGGTAATGCAAGTGCTTGACGAACGTCCAAAACTGATGGCTGCCATAGAAGAACTGCCCATTTGCCTAAAGGTGTACCCTTCGGAAGCTAATTTCTTTTTAGCCAAAATGAGAAATGCCACCGATATTTACAATTATCTGATTGATTGCGGTGTAGTAGTGCGAAACCGACACAAGGTAACACTCTGCGACAACTGCTTGCGCATAACCGTGGGTACGCCCAACGAAAACAGCACCCTACTCGCTGCTCTAAGAAAATATTGAACCATCACCCTATAGTTTCATATTATGAAGAAGAAAGCCTTATTCATCGACCGCGACGGCACACTGATTCGTGAACCGGCTGACGAACAAATTGACTCAATAGAAAAGTTTTCGTTTGTACCGGGATGCCTCACCGCATTGGCAGACATAGTGAAAGCCAGCGATTATGAACTCGTCATGGTAAGCAATCAAGACGGTCTGGGTACAGCAGCCTATCCGCAAGAGGTGTTCGACACCTTTCAGCAACTCCTGCTCGACACCCTCGACAGTGTAGGCGTCAAGTTTGATGACATCCTACTCGACCGCAGTTTTCCAGAAGATGGACTGCCCACCCGGAAACCGGGCATAGGCATGATGGGAGCCTACCTGACGGGCGACTACGATCTCCTCCACTCTTTTATGATTGGCGACCGTGCTACCGATGCCGAATTTGCCCGCAACATGGGTTGCCAGGCCCTCATTCTGTCAGAATCTCTCACATGGACAGACATCCGCAACCGCGTGTTGAGCTCGGCACGCTGTGCAGAAGTGCGACGCACTACCCGTGAGACCGACATTGATGTGTGGATGGGACTGGACGGAACAGGACAATGTGAAATCAGCACAGGACTGGGCTTTTTCGACCACATGTTGGAACAAATTGCACGACATGGCAACATTGACCTGCGCGTGAAAGTGAAAGGAGACCTGCAAGTAGACGAGCACCACACCATTGAAGACACCGGACTGGCTTTGGGCGAATGTCTTCTCAAGGCCGTGGGCAATAAACTCGGATTGCAGCGCTATGGATTTTGTTTGCCCATGGATGACTGTCTATGTCAGGTGGCTATCGATCTGGGCGGAAGACCATGGCTGGTTTGGGATGCTGAATTCAAACGCGAACGTATCGGAGAAATGCCTACGGAAATGTTTTTCCACTTCTTCAAAAGCCTATCAGACACCGCGCGCATGAATCTGAACATAAAGGCAGAAGGAGGCAACGAGCACCACAAGATTGAAGGTATCTTCAAAGCGTTTGCCCGCGCCCTTAAAATGGCTGTAGCACGCGATTTAGACAATATGCAACTGCCAAGCAGTAAAGGAACGTTATGAAACAGGTGCTCTCATTACTCCTGATGTTGCTGACAGGTGCCCTGCTGACCTTCTCCTGCGACGGCATTGTGCTGGACGAGGACGAGGAACCAACAGCAGCAGGCGAGAACAATCAGAAGGACGAGCAGTACTACCAAACCGTGGAAAGAATGAGTGTAACCGAAGCCATGGAGTGGCTGGGCGATACGGTTTGGATTGAAGGATATGTGGTGGGATGCGTAGAAGGGACTGCCATCAGCAAGGCAAGCTTTCAGCCACCCTTCACCAAAGGAAGTAACTTACTGCTGGCAGACTTTGTGGGCGAAACCGACACCAAACATTGTTTTCCCATCTCACTGCCGAGCGGTACTACGCTAAGAAAGAATCTTAATTTGCCGGAGAATCCTGATATCCTTCACCGGAAACTATTACTGAGAGGTAAAATAGAGACTTACTTCGGGCAACCGGGTATCAAGCACGTACTGGAGAGCCATATTTGCGAAGAAACCGAAGAAGATGAATCCCCGAATTGGAGGGACTCGGTGATTGATCTTGAATTTGAATTGGTGGAAATCACTGGCTCAAAAGGGAAATAACACCGAAAATATCGGCAACTATCATTTACAGTAAGAACATCTGTCAAAACGACTTCTTAATTTCATTCAAGCGAAGGCTTTCACTTCCACTTAAGCAAAAAAGAAAGCCTTCGCTTTGTGGATATCTATCCCGCCATAAATAAAGAAAAGGATACGTCTCCCAACGCATCCTTCCATGTAGCATTATGAATACTACTGAATTTAGTTATGAAAAAATTTATCATTCGAGAGCGGTAAACGGGACTCGAACCCGCGACCCTCGGCTTGGGAAGCCAATGCTCTACCAACTGAGCCATTACCGCATGAACGTATTGCAAAGGTATCACTAAATTCTGACTCTGCGAATGTAGCGATACCTTTTTTCTATACGAATTATTTCTTTTTTTGTTCCGCAGCCTTCGCCTCTTTCTCCTTTTCAATCTTTGAAAGCAATTGGTCAATCTCCGCAAACTGCTTACCCATGTTTAAATAAAGATAGATACGATATAATGGCAGTGCCCAACGGTCTGAAGTTTCCGGACTCTTCTGACGATAATACTCAAAATAGGGTAAAGCCATTTCATAAAGATTTTTTACCATGGCTCGCTTGCTGACAAAGGTCTGTTCATCGGTATCTGTCTTGAGATTATCGTCTATCACAATAGCCTGATTGAAATAACAACTGGCTAAATAGTAATGAGCATCAACATTAGCCGAATCCTTGTCTAAAACATATTTTGAAAGTTCGATGCACTTGTCATAATCCTTGAGGTGGAAGTATATCACGCTTTTGGCAAACTTATACATCAATTGTTTATCGTCAATCTTAATCATGCTATCGCAAAGCGCCATTCCACTTTTATAATCCTGCACCGAGTTATAGTAATCAGCCAAACGGGAGAAAAAGAACAAGTCATTGGGAACATAGCGCACACCATTTTTAAGTTCTCTCACCATATTGGGAGTATCCTTCAAGGCCAAATAAGCCATTACCTTGTATTGTAGAGTCAAACGTGTGTTGACCGTATCACGCATCGCAAGATCTTCAAACGTAAAAACGCCCTTGAAATCATTTAAAGCATAACTGCTGGTCAATGACCAAAAGGCAGCACGTGGCATTTTGGGGTCGGTCTTACGCAAACTATCTGCAATGAAAATAGGCGTATCAGTCACATTAATATACATTGAGAAGTATTGATTCGCCTCTTTGTATTGTTTCTTCTTGATAAAGAAAAGTCCGGCATTAAAAAGATTGGGACGATAACTCTTCAAGATGGAATAAATTTTTTTGCGGCTTTTGTTCTTGACTTTTCCATTCTTGTCAGGAACACTTTCCAACTCATCACATTTAATAAGATAGTTGAAAATAGCATACTGCGTAGAAAAATAGCTAATCGTATCGTTAGTATTGGCTGTTTTCAGATAAAGTTTCAGATTAAACTGGTCATTGATTTTCCTTTGAGCTTCAGCTCCTAACCAATATAACTCCGGATTATTCATGATGGCACTGTCGGCCTTGTATTTCTCAACGGCATTCACTACATTCTGATAGTTCTTAGCCTTCATCGAGGCACGGACTTCCTTTAATTGCTTTTGGGCAAATACGTTGGTTACACAAATAACGAAACCTATCAAAAGAATAATAATCTTCTTCATTTTACCAACCTTTAAGTTTTGCAAAGGTACATCTTTTGAAAAAAACGACCGAGCTATCAGAAATAAAATAGATGAATTATTGATAACAACTATATCTGATTAGCAACTTTAAACGCTTGCCCTTCTCCGTTTATCTCAATCTCCAACGGCCGTCAGCCCAAAGCAGAGGCAACATCATACTTTCTGTAGAACCATTGGCATAAGTTAATTGGAGAAATACCATCACGGCTTGTTCGTCATTTCCTCCCTGCTGACGCACATAATGTATCTCTTTCACCGCACCCTCGCCCTGAAACTTTGACACAACCATTTGCTTCAACATCACTTTCATATTTTGCTTGTAGGCGGCAGATGCACTATCGCAAGATACCATTTCGGATATGTACTCATCGTACTTTCCATCTACCAAGTACTGCATGTACTTCACTGCAGCCTTCGATGGATCTTTCAATTCCTGATCCGAACAACTGCACATACTAATACCCACTGCACAGAGTAAGCATAAAGCCGCAAGAAGGTTTCTCATTGCTTTCAACTACTTCTGACGAATGTATATGCGAATGGGCGTTCCCGTAAAATCCCATTCTGCCCTGATCTTATTCTCCAAGAAACGGTAATAAGGCTCTTTTACGTATTGGGGAAGATTGGCATAGAACACGAAAGTGGGTATCTGCGTACCGGGAATCTGTGAGCAGTACTTGATCTTGATATATTTTCCCTTTACAGAAGCTGGCGGATAGGCCTCAATAATGGGCAACATGTATTCATTGAACTTTCGAGTGGGTATTTTGCGTTTACGATTGATGTAAGTATTCTTCGCTACTTCCAAGACACGGAAAATATGCTGGTTGGTCAATGCCGAACCAAAAATAATGGGAAAATCGACAAAGGGAGCCAATCGACTGCGAATGGCTTCTTCAAAATGTTTGATGGTCGTATTGTTTTTTTCTTCCACCAAGTCCCACTTGTTGACAAACACCACCAAACTCTTAGCGTTTCGTTGTATCAACTGAAAGATATTCATATCCTGTGCCTCAATGCCACGCTGAGAATCAATCAGAAGAATACATACGTCAGAGTTTTCAATAGCACGAATGGAACGCATGACGGAATAATATTCCAAATCTTCGTTCACTTTTCCTTTTTTACGGATTCCGGCCGTATCAACAAGAAAAAAATCAAAGCCAAACTTATTATAACGGGTATAAATAGAGTCACGTGTAGTGCCGGCAATATCAGTAACGATATGACGTTGTTCACCAATAAAAGCATTAATCAGGCTGCTCTTACCCACATTGGGTCTTCCTACTACAGCAAAACGGGGTATATCGATGTTTTCTTCATCCTCACTCTCACTCGGAAGTCTCTTCACCACCTCGTCAAGCAGATCTCCCGTACCGCTACCGGTCAACGAAGAAATACAGAAAGGATCACCTAAACCGAAAGCATAGAACTCGGCTGAATTGTAACGCAATTCATTGCTGTCGGTTTTATTGGCAACCACAATCACAGGCTTTTTTGAACGACGAAGAATCGCAGCCACTTCATTGTCCCAGTCTGTAATACCATTCATGATGTCAACCAAGAAAAGAATAAGGTCACACTCTTCGGTGGCAATAATCACCTGCTTGCGGATGGCATCTTCAAAGATATCATCGGAATTGATAACCCAACCACCGGTGTCAACCACCGAGAAAATCTTGCCACACCACTCCACTTTACCATACTGACGGTCGCGAGTGGTGCCAGCCTCATCGCTCACAATGGCATGACGCGTATTGGTCAGACGATTAAATAACGTTGATTTACCTACATTCGGTCGGCCTACTATGGCTACTAAATTTCCCATTCTATTTCTTATTGCTTAATTCAAATTATACCCAAACGTGGTCAATCTCTTTTCAGAGTTGCGCCACTCCTTGTCAACTTTCACAAAGATACGGAGATAAACTTTCTTATCCAAGAACTTTTCCAACGATTTCCGAGCCTCGGTCGATACCTTTTTCAAAGCACGTCCCTCGTGCCCAATCAGGATACCCTTCTGACTTTCATGCTCCACAAACAACACGGCATCTATTTTCACCAAATCATTCGTCTCACGATAATGCTCCACTACGGCTTCTACCGAATAAGGGATCTCCTTGTCATAATAGAGCAGTATTTTTTCCCGAATAATCTCCGACACAAAGAATTTTACAGGTTTATCGGTCAATTGGTCGCGATCGAAATAAGGCGGATTTTCAGGTAAGCTCTCCTTAATACATTTCATCACGGGCTCAATATTGAACTTGGCCTTGGCTGAAACCGGAAAGATGGTTGCACCGGGTAAGATGCCTTGCCACTTCTCCACCAACGCTATTAAATCCTTTTGATTAGACAAATCAATCTTATTGATAAGCACCAGCTTCGGAACATCTAATTTCTGAATTTCCTCCAGAAAATCCATATTTTTAGAGCAGTCCTCCACCACGTCGGTCACATACACCAGCACATCAACATCCGTCAGTGCCGTTTCACTGAAGGCACGCATTGATTCTTGCAATTTATAACACGGCTTCAGCACCCCGGGAGTGTCAGAAAATACAATTTGACAATCTTCCTGGTTAAGAATGCCCATTATACGATGTCTTGTTGTTTGCGACTTAAAAGTCACAATGGAAAGACGCTCGCCCACGAAGAGATTCATCAAGGTCGATTTTCCCACATTGGGGTTTCCCACGATATTTACAAAACCTGATTTGAATGCCATTACCTCTTATTTGCCAAAAAAACGCATCTGACGGAATCGGGAGATGCGCTTTTCTGAAGTATGTTATGTAATTTATATTTTACAACTTATCACCGTCGTATGCCCAAGTCATATAAGCAGCACCTGAAACAAATCCTGCGCCGAAGGCAGTCAGAATCAAGTTGTCGCCTTTCTTTAACTTCTTCTCATAGTCCCACAATGCCAAAGGAAGTGTTCCTGCACTGGTGTTACCATAGCGCTGAATGTTCAACATGACTTTTTCCATCGGCAATTCCAAGCGGTGAGCCACAGCCTGAATGATTCTCACATTGGCCTGATGGGGAACCACCCAAGCCAAATTATCCTTATTCAGTCCGTTGCGCTCAGCAATCTCGGCTGTAAGGTCACTCATGGCCGTCACAGCATACTTGAACACGGTGCGTCCCTCTTGGTGGATGTAGTGCATCTTGTGGTCAATGGTAAAATAAGAGGGAGGACAAACCGAACCACCGGCTTTCAAGCAGAGGAAGGGTAATCCCTTACCGTCAGTACTCAACTTAGAGTCTTTCCAACCCAGTGTTTCATCCTCAGAAGGCTCTACCATCACAGCGCCGGCACCATCTCCGAAAATCGGACAAGTTGCACGCTCTGTATAATCGACCACTGATGACATTTTATCAGCACCTATCACGATGATTCTCTTGTAGCGTCCGCTTTCAATCATGGCAGCGGCAAGATCCATCGTATAAAGGAATCCGCAACATGCTGCAGAGATATCAAATGCAAATGCATTCTTCAAGCCTAAATGGCCCAATACGATGGAAGCTGTAGAAGGAAAATGATAATCGGCCGTCGAAGTGGCTACAATCACTGCATCAATCGTGTTAGGATCATAGTTTAACTTCTGCATCAACTGCTTGGCGGCTTTACGAGCCATATAACCCGTACCCAGCCCCTCTTCATTCAAGATTCGACGCTCCTTGACACCGATACGTGTCATAATCCATTCGTCGTTGGTGTCAACCATACGAGAGAGTTCGTCATTGTTCAGAACATACTCAGGTACATATCCGCCAACGCCGGTAATTACAGCATGGATTTTTCCCATTTCGAAGCTTCAGATGATTATTCAGCTACAACAGCCTTTTCAACTGCCAATTTTCCTCTATAATAACCGCAAGCAGGACAAACTGTATGATATACATGCCACTCACCGCAATTAGGACATTTTGCCATTGTCGGAGCCACTGCTTTATCATGGGTTCTTCTTTTCAGAGTTCTTGTCTTTGATTGTCTTCTTTTAGGATGTGCCATTTTGTTATTTATTTAATTGTTTCATTCTTAATATATTGCTATTCCTGATCTACCAGGAACTGATTTAATCTTTGCATCATCGCCTCGTCACACTCACCTTCAGGATGTATCGGATGTATCGGAATGGAAAGAACAGCATAATCGTACACCAAATTATCCACTTCAAGCATTCCCTCTCGTTCGTTCACAATGACGATGTCTTCATCATCGTCGTTTTCATCTCCAAACTTCACCTGCACATCGGGCTGCGTATGCACCGGACATTTCAATTCTGCCAAACAACGGTCGCATTGCGTCACCACGTAACCATCAATACTTAGATGCACATTGAAGACATTCTCAGCCTTATTCTCTACCACATCCAAGAGCACATCCAGTTTACCCCCACTGACCAGCGAGTTGTCTTTGTGCTCAAAAAAATCAGATTCATACGTAAAACGATATGTGGCTTTTTCTGACTGTATTGCCTTCAAATTTACTACGTTCGGCATTTCTTTTACTTTCTGGCGTGCAAAGTTACTACTTTTTTGCTTATTACGTAGCCTATTCAGTTATTTATTTCTTTAATTCAATGCGAAAGGTGGTCCCTTTTCCGATCTCGGAATTCTTTACAAAGATTTTCCCGTTATGATAGTCTTCCACAATGCGTCGCGCCAATGAAAGACCCAATCCCCACCCTCTCTGCTTGGTGGTATAACCGGGTACAAATACCGATTTGAATCTGTTCTTTGCGATGCCTTTGCCGGTATCGGCTACTTCTATGATTACATCATTGGTTAGTTCGTGCATTGTAATTATAATACGACCTCGTCCCGACATAGCATCAATGGCATTCTTGCAAAGATTCTCAATCACCCATTCAAAAAGAGCGGCACTTAACTTGATGATAACCGGAGTTGCCGGGAAGTTACACACAAATTTCACTTTGTCTGACGTTCGCAGCGAAATATAGTTCACCACATGCCACAACACTTCATTCAGATTTTCATCTTTGGCCTCGGGCTTTGAACCCACTTTTGAGAAACGTTCGGCAATTAGATTCAGCCGATCTACATCCTTGCTCATCTCGTCCACCATAATGTTATCGGGATCATTCTCCTTCATAATTTCTATCCATGCCATTAACGAACTGATGGGAGTACCCAACTGATGAGCCGTTTCTTTTGTCAAACCCACCCACACTCTATTCTGTTCAGCACGTTTTGAATTAAGGAGTGCATATACCATAATTATAAAGAAGACTCCCACCACGCCTATTTGCACAAACGGATAAACCGACAAGCGTTTCAACAAGAGTGACTCGTCATAAAGAATCTCCATGTACCCCTCATTTTCGTTCTGCTCTTGGTCGTCATAACTCATTTTGATGCTGTAGCCCGAATGCCTCATTTCCTTGACCTTGCGTTTTAATTGCGCCACGGTGTCTTCGCCACTCACAAGTTTGATATTACGATAGTCCATCACATCACCCTTCATGTTGAGCACTATCACGGGGATCGCATCATTGTTGTTGATTACTTTCAAGATCAAACTGATGTCGGTATCTTCATCGGCATTGTTGAGCGAACGCATGGCTTCAGCCCATACCGTCATCTTTGAGCGAGCATCTTTCTCCAAATCGCGCACCAGGTAATGAGAAAACACCAACGAAATAGTAGCAATGACAATTGCCACAATAATCAGTAAATATTTCGTCTGTTTATTTTTATCTACCCATTGCATATAACATCATATTGCCACCTTCACAGTACCGGGTCTTCATGAAAGAGGAAAAAAAATTGATTGTCTCACGACAACCAATTCCTACTAACATTTAAAATCTAATACCATGAAAACTGTTACAAAGATAAAACTAAAAATCAACAATAGGTTTTACAAGGTCTCACTCTTTTCGATATTAACATTTTTTATACCCTCATATACTCTTCTGCTTCCATTCACCCACAATCAAATGTAATAATACCCATTTCCCTTTCTTCTTGTTCTCGATTCTCTGTTGAGCACTGTCGGAGAGAACCGTTTTGCCCCCACACTCGTCTGTCAGCAGCCAATTCGGTAACCCAGTTCCGATTTCGGCACAAATAAACTCCCATATATTTGCTTCCGTCAATTATTATCTCTACATTTGCTACGGGTTAAGAGGTTTTCCCCGACTGCCGTTTGGGTGACGTCTTTCCACAATTCTAAGTTTCAGGTATGAATAAAATCAAGAATCCTTGGCTTCATAAAGAAGGCTACAACTGCATTGGCTGTTCTCCCGACAACCCCATCGGTTTTCATCTCGACTTTTACGAAGATGGCGACTATGTGCTCACCACGTGGCAACCCAACGGTAACTATCAAGGTTGGATCAACACCTTGCATGGCGGTGTACAATCGTTGCTTCTCGACGAAGTGGCCGGATGGGTGGTCACCCGCAAGCTCCAGACTACCGGAGTCACATCTAAGATGGAAGTTAAATACCTCCAACCCATTGCAACCCACAAAGGTCCCATTACCTTGCGTGCCCGCATCAACAAACAAATGCGCAACATCGCCTTTATCGATGCCGAAATTCTCAACGATCAAAATGAGATATGCACCCAAGCCACCCTGCTTTACTTCTGCGCCTCTAAAGAGAAGGCTTTAGCCACTATGGGATTCAGCGGTTGCGAACTGGAATAGGCTTTTGTACTGAAATAACAAGATGAGAGCTGACACCTTCAATCGAGATGCCAGCTCTCATCTTATTATTGAGAAACCTCTTTACTCTAAAGTTCGTTTCCCGCTTACGACCTTTATTCAACGTAAAGCACCAATCCCTTTAGATATTCACCTTCCGGATGATAAATGCTGACCGGATGGTCGGCAGGTTGATGCAATTGGTGCAATATTCTTACAAATCTCTTGCTTTGAGCGGCAGCCGTAAAGACGGCCAAACGGAACTGATCTTTGCTCACGGCCTGCGAACAACTGAACGTAAAGAGCAATCCGCCGGGCTTTATTTTTTCAAAAGCCATTGCGTTCAGTCGCGTATAGCCCTTCAGTGCATTGTGAATGGCACCGCGATGTTTGGCAAAGGCCGGTGGGTCGAGCACAATCAGATCGTAGCTCCCATCCATAGTTGAAAGAAACTTGAAGGCATCTTCGGCATAGGCATAATGGTTGCTACAACCGGGGAAGTTCAGTTCGACATTACCATTGGTAATCTCAATGGCACGCTCGGAACTATCCACCGAATGCACCTCCTTTGCTCCGCCCCTCAAGGCATACACCGAGAATCCTCCCGTATAACAAAACATATTGAGTACCTTCCGTCCCTCGGCATACTGTTCCAGCAAACGTCTGTTCTCGCGCTGGTCAATAAAGAAGCCGGTCTTCTGTCCCTTCACCCAATCAATCTGAAACTGCAGGCCGTACTCCTTGGCCACAGAGTCGGCATTACCGCCAAACAAGTAGCCCGACTCGGCATCGATTTCCTCCATAAAGGGCAATGTCTTGTCGCTCTTATAGTACACATTCTCCAATTCTTGCGGCATCAACTGCATCAAAGCATTGGCAATATCGTGACGAGCACGATGCATGCCCACACTGTGAGCCTGCACCACGGCAGTATTTCTATAGACGTCGATAATCAGTCCGGGCAGCCCGTCACCCTCACCGTGCACCAGTCTGAAGGCTTCGTTATCATTTCTCATCAGCCCCAAACTGCGACGCACCTCCAAAGCTTGTGCCAATCGTTCCGTCCAGAACTCACAATCTATAGCTTCATGTTTGAAGGTCAGTAGTCTCACCGAAATTGTACTGAACTGAAAATGTCCCACGCCCAGTACCTTACCTTCATGGTCCACCACCTCCACCAGTTCTCCTTCGTTCACGTCCTTGTCTGTTCGGGCAATGGCTCCGGAGAAAATCCAGGGATGAAAGCGTTTGATGCCCGCATCTTTACCGGGCTTTAAATATATCTTCTTATACATCATTATTGTTTCGTTTGATTCAGCAAGTCGGCCACCACACTCATCATTTTCTCATTCTCGTCCACACGTGGAATGAAGCGATAATCCCTATTCTTTGCCAGCTGTTGCAACCGCTCATAGATTTCAATGCAGGCCCAAGCATCAGTAGCCGCATAAAGCTCCTGAGCCCGACTCAACACACCGGCTTCCCAGTTGCTCAACTGCTGTGACTTCGAGATGCGCCTGCCAAACACATTGGCAAAAAGTTTCTGCAAACTCTTGTCAAGAATGCCAAACTTCAACACGTAATCCTGTAAGTCCACGTAGCGTCCCTTCTCTTTCACGTCGCGTTCACCCAAAGCATGGATATCGTCCTTCAGCGAAAGACCTACTTTCAGTTGCTTTTTGTTAGCCAGCAATTCCTTCAGACAGTCAGGCACTCCCATCTTGTTCAAACGAAACAAGAAACATACATCATGTGTCGATACCTGGAGCAAGGCCACGCGATTAATCGTCCCTTTCTTAAACGAAGGCTTTGTTTCCGTATCAATGCCCAGAATGATTTCCTTTTTCAAGTATTCGCAAGCCTTCTGAGCACTTTCAGCCGTACCTATCACGACAATTCTTCCGGGGAATTGCGCCTGCGGCATATCAGAAATCTTCTTCTTATCGATTTCAGCGTAAAGAGTTGTCATCGCAGTCGTTTTCAGTTGTCATAGCCATCCTCTTGCTGCACATACATCACGTCATGCAAGGCCCTCATCACGCAAGGAATGCGTTGTCCCCAATAGTTGGGAAATTGTTCCTTCACCTCCTGCAGGGCACATCTTACGCTTTCCTCATGTCCTTCCTTGAAAATTCCCACAAAGTTTCGTAAGTCTTGATAAATGTCGGCCAGGTCTTCCGAAATCGTTTTGCGTATCGGACAATCGCTATACTTCATGTCTTCCACAAACACATCCAGATAGTCATCAAAACTACCCATTTGGGCAGCAATACTGTCGCGCACGAAGTTATAGTCATCCTCAGTCACCAACTGCTCCGGCGAATCTTCTTCCTCTACCGGAACGGTTTCAGTCAGCACGATTCCCTTCAGGTAAAGCAGTGGCAGAATCTTCAACATCACGCCCACAAACTCCTTTCGAGTAGTCTGACCCACATTTTCTGCCCTGACGCAGAATTCAGTGGCAACAGTCACAAACTCTATCACATCTTGACTGAACAGGTTCACACCCTCTTCGTTCATCTTATTCATTCTTTTGTAAGCGTTGACAGTCGAAAAAAGATTATCTCAGTTCCGGATTAAAACCAATGATTTGTCTCATCTCGCGCAACGTGGCAGCAGCGCTCTCGCGCGCCTTCTCTGCACCTTGACGCGAAATCTTCTCC
The DNA here is from genome assembly GCA_945827465.1 of uncultured Prevotellaceae bacterium. Taxonomy (GTDB): domain Bacteria; phylum Bacteroidota; class Bacteroidia; order Bacteroidales; family Bacteroidaceae; genus UBA6382. Next base: position 1,343 of record CALZOH010000012.1, on the reverse strand, counting down.
AGCAACTCATCATTCGACGAGAACTCACGAATCCGTTCTCTGATAGGAGCCACCGTTTTGCAAAGGTCCTCAGCAATCTGTTTTTTCAGTTCACCATAGCGAATGGTGCAGTTGTTCCACTGCTCATCAAAGTAGTCGTACGTTTCCTTTGAAGAACAAATTTGCAAGAAAGTAAACAGATTCTGAATAATTTCGGGCTTCTCGCTGTTGGGGGCTTGCGGCCCGTTGTCAGTAAGCGCCTTCATCACCTTCTTTCTGATCACGCTATCTTCATCGTACAAGTAGATACAGTTACCGTCGCTCTTACCCATCTTACCGCTTCCGTCAAGTCCGGGCACCTTCAGTGCCTTATCCGAGAAGTAGAAGTTCTGGGGCTCGGGGAAGAATTCCACCTTATATATATTATTAAAGCGTCGGGCACACTTGCGCGCCATCTCCATATTCTGTTCTTGGTCCTTACCCACCGGAACCCAGTGAGCGCGATGCTGCAAAATGTCGGCAGCCATCAAAGTGGGATAGGTCAACAGTCCGGCGTTCACGTTGTCTGGCTGCTTGCGAGCCTTCTCCTTGAACGTAGTCACTCGCTCCAGTTCTCCCAGATAGGTATTCATATTAAAATATAAATATATCTCAAGCGTTTCTCTCACGTCGCTTTGCACGTAAAGCGTTGCCTTATCGGGTTCCAATCCACAAGCCAGATACTCGGCCAAAATGGTGCGTACGCTTTGACGGATGTTCTCCGGACTCGGACAAGTAGTCAACGAGTGCCAATCAGCAATAAAGAAATAGCAGTCATATTCATTCTGCATTTTCACAAAACTCTTTACGGCACCAAAATAGTTACCCAGATGCAAATGTCCTGTCGGACGTATTCCGCTTAATACTTTTTCCATGATTATCTCTTACATTATAAGCCCTGCAAAATTACGCAAAATCATTGGAACTAACGAGCCCCACAACAAGAATGATACAGCCACCCACCAACAAAACATCACCTAAAAATGAGTAGAATTACAACAAAAAAAGCAGTAACCATATATTTCTTTCCAAATAAAAGTACTACCTTTGCACCGATTTCCAAGCGAAGTCCTGCCGAAATGGCTCAGTTGGTAGAGCAATTCATTCGTAATGAATAGGTCCCCGGTTCGAGTCCGGGTTTCGGCTCAAAGTTTAAAGAGGTAAACGAAGTTTCGTTTACCTCTTTTTTATGGCATCGAAAAAATGTAGGGGCGTATCGCATACGCCCTCCATAGCAGCGAAATAAGGATCATGCTAAGAAAAAGAAAAAGTGGCGGGTTGGACATTTTGCATGGTAAGACCTGTTATAATAGGTTGATTTGTAT
>CALZOH010000011.1 GCA_945827465.1 uncultured Prevotellaceae bacterium | reverse complement strand
CTGAGGTTAATATAATAAAGGAAATGGTCTTGACACAGTTCAACTTACACTACCGGTCGCTGATCTGTTGAACGGTCAGTGTGGAACTGTGCAAGAGCGCACAAGCCTCTTGGCCACATATTCTTCAATCCATCGCAGTGGAGTCTTCCCCGTTACCGATTTTACGGTCGTAGATAAATGTCCGTGCGTAATATTTAGACGTTCTGCATAGAAGTTAACCGTTCTCTCTTTACGGAAATTCATGCTGATCTCCTTGATGAACCTGCGCGTAATATCTTCGTCTGTGGATATGTGTACATTCTTTGTTATCTCGTAAAGATAGCCACCAAGTCCGTATAATAACACCTGCAGCTATGTAGCAAAGAATTTTTCTCGTTATCGCACCCTCAATTTCTCTTACGAGACAAAAAATGCACATAATTATACTCTATCATCCATGGAAAATGAACTTGAAACAGGTAAAAAAGATAATCTACACACCATACGTTTTTCATCCGTACTACCAATAATAAAGATGAAAAAGGTTTCATTATATGCCAACATAGATTACTCTTGCTACATCATCCGTAATCAACCGAACAACGAGCCTGCATTTTTTCAAGAAGACACTCATAACTATTACAACGGAGGCTTTACCGGAGCCTATTATACCTCGTTGTTTCATCGCCCACTGATATTATCCACCATTGTTTCTGTAGATGCGTGGGAAAAAGGCTGGGGTAAACTACAAGCCAAGATGGCTGCAATGACAGTGTTGAAACAATCAGAACGTACCAAATTCAGTGTAGGTTTCTTTGGCATGTCACTTTATCATTCAGTGTCCATATTTCCCGTCATTGCATTTTGGTATCGATTCTCCAATCCCATCTGGAGCTTAGATCTCACCCCACCATCACAAATGTATCTGAGGTATCAAATGAAATTCCACCGTGTATCAATAGGAACAACAATGGGAACAGACAATTTTTATGCTCGAACATCACTTGTCGGCGCCCCATCAGTCTGTTATTTCTCCGAAGTTGTGATGAAACCCGAGGTTCAATACGAATACATCATCAATCGCCATTTCTACCTAACGGCCCATATTGGTTTATCAATGGTGTTGAAGAGTGCCCTTTATAATAAGAATCAGAAAGATGTTGAACTAACCAATGAAAATGGAGAGCGAACGAAAGCCCCAATTTTGGAGCAAGATCGCTCGCCCGTCCCATTCATTAATGTAGGATTATCCTATAGCCTCTTTAAATGAAGTCAGTCAATCTCCTCTACATGTAAAAGTCTGATTCCAACTCGGAATGTTCTAAAAGTCGTTTACTCTATCGTCAGGAAGCGTGTAAAGCCCGTCATATCGAATACTTTCTTGATGGGAGGTTTCACGCCAATCAGTTTCATTTCACCTTTACCAGCTGAAACCATTTTCTGAGCTTTAAGTATTACTCGCAAACCGCTACTGCTGATATAATCCAAGTTGGTGCAATCGAAAATAATCTTTAACCCGGCCTCTGAAAGAATGGGAGTAATTTCTTTTTCAAATTCAACTGCATTAATTGTATCTATTCTTTCACCTGTAGCGATAGTAACTACATCTTCGTTTCGTGATATTGTTGCCATGGGGATATGATAAAATGATTAGTTGTGAATATTTTTCTTGAGTGTAAGAATGTTTTTGCCGTCTAACCTTTGGTAAGTGACTTCATTCATGATGTTCTTGACGATAAAGATACCCAATCCACCGATTTCTCTGTCCTCAGCAGCAAGGGTAATATCTGCATCTTCCACTTTGGTTGGGTCAAACTCGTCACCTTTATCTGTAATCGTAAATACTAAGATGTTATCATCGCTTGAGGCCTTGATAATAATGTTTTCACCCATCTTCTGTGGATAGGCATAAAGGATGACATTGCTTACAACTTCTTCCAAAGCAAGATTGAGGTTCATTGTTGTTTCAGAATCGAGAGACAATAATTGTGATACCTCTTCAACAAAGACAGCGACACGCTCCAATTCCGCTATCTCGTTTTTTATAATGATTTCCTTATTCATGATGAATTAATGATTATGATTTTCTCCTTTTATGATTTGCTGATATTGATTCTGACAGCCATGATGGTAAGGTCATCGCTTTGTTCGGCTTCTCCTACATGCTGTTTTACTGATGCAGAAATCACTTCAACGAGTTCCATCGCTTTCAGATTCTGACGTTGCGACAACTCTTCTATCAGTCTGTCATCATTATACAAATTTTTATGTTCATCTTCAGCCTCTGTGAGACCATCAGTATAGAGGAATAGACTGATTCCGTCAATCGTATCAACCTCTTGCTGTTCAAAATCGAAGCCATCAAAAATGCCTGCAGGGACATTTGGAATCAGTTCCATGTATGAAGCCTCTCCTTGAGAGTTAATCATCACGGGAGGATTATGTCCGGCATTGCAGAAAGTCAAATGTCCAGTATTCATATCAACCTTACCGACGAAGAGTGTGATAAACATTCCGCTTTCATTACTTTCACCCATCGTGTCATTGATTGTCTTAACGATCTGAGAAGGTTGTAATCCTTGTCCGGCAACCGTACGGAACAGGTTTCTGCATACTGCCATGAGCAAAGAGGCCGGTACACCCTTTCCACTTACGTCTCCAATACAGAAATAAAATGAATTGTCATAGATGAGGAAGTCATATAAGTCACCTCCTACTTCCTTTGCAGGTGTCAACGAGGCATAAATGTCAATGTCGTCACGGTCAGGATAAGGAGGAAATATCTTTGGTATCATTCCCATTTGTATGTCATGGGCAATACGAAGCTCTCCTTCTATCCTCTCTTTCTTGGCTGTTGTTGATTTAAGTTCTTCGATGTATTCCACCAAAGAGTGTTGCATATCTCTGAAAGCCTTGCTCAGTTGCGCAATTTCATCATCACCGGGAATTACAGGTATTTCTTTGTTGAAATTACCTCTTGCAATGACATTGGCAGACTCTGCCAGATGTTCCAAAGGATGCACCCTATTGCGAATGAATATAATGCAGACAACCATCATAGCAAATAAACCAATTAATGTCATGATGATCAGCAGCCATTTCATTGAATTAAAGCCTCCATAAATATCACTCTCCGGACAAATAAGTCCTACACTCCACCCCATTTGCTTAAACGGAGTGAAAAAAATGTAAGAGTCATCCTTTCCACCGGCTATCTTGTTGGAGAGACTCATCATTCCGCGCTTTCCAGAAGTCATATTTTCTCCAAGTTGATAGACATCCTCTATACCATTTTCCATATACTGTGTAAAGATGGTTTGACTTCCCAAAATAGTAGAGTCGGGATGAACCAAAAAGATGCCGCCACGCCCTAAAGCAATGGTAAACGAGTTCGGATACGGCTTGAGACTTCCTATAATCTTCGACATCCATTTCTGGTCAATGTCAACAGACATCACACCGACAAACTTTCCTTCTTCGCTATAGATGGGAATGCCGTAAGAACATATCTTGATGATTTGTTTGTTCTCGTTTGATTCGTTTTCCAATATATGATTGAACGGGTCGGTCCAATAAGGTTTGTTAAGAAGTTTCGGAATTTGATACCAGTCCATGTAAAAGTACTCATACAATTCGCTACCTTCTTGTCTGACAACAATACTGCCTTTATCATCTCTCCCGGCATAAGCGCAAAAGTAATGTCCCTTCTGTTGATAGAAATCCGGCTCAAAGGCAATGGCGCAACCTGTCGCATTGGGATTGTTCTCCACAACCATTTTGGCTAACGAGAACATAGAATCAGGTTCATGAATGTATCTGGTAATAAATGGGAGCAAGTTTTGAGCACAGACCTCAATAGAAGAAGTCAAATTGTGTATTCTAAGTACTGCATTGTCCAATTCACCCATCGCCATCTTTTCAGCTTCATCTTTTACCGACTTCTGAACATAATAAAAGTTGGTAGAATAGCATATCATGAAGATAAGAGATGCCAGCAGAGCCGTAAAGACACTTAACTTGGCCGAAAAAGATTCTTTGAATTTTTTCATCTTGTCTGTCCTCCGTTATTCAGTTATATCCTTGTAATGTATTTGGTTCTTTATGATACCGCATTCGAGAAGCCAACCTATAGCTTTCTCTACTTTCGCTTTGTCAAGTGTATATAAGGTCTTGCCGGTCACTGGGTCTGTGTGTAGTCGAAGTATTTCTTGTAGCATCAAACGCTGCATGACCTGGTTGGTCAAGATCTTATTTTCCTTCACGTACTTCATGACAATCTCCAAAGCTTCATCCGGATGCTGTCTACACCATTCCCAACCTCTCTTGCTTGCCTTTGCAAAACTCTTGCATACTTGACTATTCTTCGTATAGTATTTGCGCGTGGTGTACAATCCATCTTCCGGAACATCATATCCGTTTTTTGAAAACCAAAAGACTGTCTTACCATCGAGATTTACATTCGACTGACGCAATTGTAGAAGTTCATTATAACTCATGGCAAGGGTTGCATCAATGGCACCAGACATAAATAGTGATACGTTATTGGTAAAACGTATAAATTGATAATTCTTCTTCTCGCGCTGATTTATAATTCTGCCCAAAATAGAGAATCCGGCGTTCCATATACCCACTTTTGCGCCTTGTTTTAGTTCTGCCGGATTACGCCCATCATATCCTACAAGCACTAAACCACTCTGCTGATCGGTCTGCAAAAGGTTCACCAGGTTGATGCCATATTCTTTGGCACATAAAGCATCCAAAAGTTGCAAGGTAGTAAACTGGCATCGCCCTTCTTTGAGCAGTTTAATGGACGACTGAGAGTTACTTGGAAAAACGATATTGACATCCAGACCCTCTTCTTCGTAAAAACCTTTGTCTTTAGCTACAAAGTAACCGGCGAACTGTGCCTGCGCTGTCCATTGCGGCGCAAATGTTACTTTTTTCAATGCCCAAGCGAACGTAGTCAGGGTCATGACTACTACTGTTAATATTGTCCGTTTGTATCTCATATGATGTTCTTATTATATTCCTCTTTATTATTCAATTTTTACTTGTCCTTCACTGTTGCATGAGCTCTCAGTCACCGTCTGCAGAAATGATTCATCAAGTTTCACTATATTTGTCGTTTAGCTAACTGATAAAACAAGCCTTTCTGTTCCATTAACTGATCGTAAGTACCATCTTCTACTATCGTACCTTTGTCCAGCACGATGATGCGTGAACATTGTCTGATGGTGCTCTGACGATGAGCTACAATAATTCGTGTGCAATCGAGTTGATCAAGATGTTCGGCCACTTTCTTTTGGCTGATAGTGTCGAGTGCACTGGTCGCTTCGTCCATTAAAAGAATCGAAGGATTGGCGATTAAAGCTCTGGCAATAAGCAGACGTTGTTTCTGTCCACCACTGAATCCTGTGTCACCTTCGTTGACGATGGTGTGCATCTGCATGGGCATCTGCCTAATGTCGTCGGCTATCCCTGCCAACTCTGCTGCTCTCCACGCATCTTCTATGGTGCTGTCGGGAGCCGTGATGGTGATGTTACTGAATATGTCACTGGCAAATAATGAACCGCCTTGCAGACAAGTCCCTATTTGACGGCGTAGGCTCGTCTTGTCGCATTTGGACAAATCGTAATTGTCGTAGAATACGCCACCGGCCTGAGGGTGTTCAAAGCCCAACAACAATCTTAATAATGTGCTCTTACCACATCCTGACGGACCGACGACAGCTACATATTCGCCGGGTTGTATGTTTAAATTGAGATGTCGAAAGAGCCAATTTCCTTCATCGTTATATCTGAATGACAAATCACTGATCTCAATGGCTCCACTAAGGTATTCCACTTGCGGTGCATCGGGCTGAAACTCCGGAGTGGTGTCAAGCACCGGTTCTGCAATCTTTAGTAGCGGACTGATTTGAGCTAAATCCGGTATGATTGCTATCATTGCTTGGAGGGCAGAGGCTATCATGCCGTATGCCACGAAAAATGCAATGAAGTCTGACACTGCCACCTTCATTTCAGTGGCATTCCACCAGATTACGGCAATGCTGCCTATCTGGCAAAAAGCAATCAAGGCCGGCATGATCTTTACGGCCAACGGAGGATTGTAACTAATATGGGCACAATGACGATATAAGTCCAGCCATCGTGTATATGCCCGCTTTTCTGACCCTGTCAGTTTTATTTTCTGGATTCCTGAGAAGATGTCATACTCCATCCCGTCAAGCGTAGCCTTGTGACTCATCAGTTCATGCTCTTCGAGGTGCATTTGAACGGCATAGATCACCAAAAGTATCACTTGTAAGGTGAGAAGACAGGTTGTAATGAGCATCAAATCCTTTGCATAGAAGAAGATTTGTACAAAATAAACCGTAGAGAAGACTACCGTGATCAAAGCACCCAATATTACATTGTTGGCTAAAGAACACAAGCGACGGATAGAAGTTACACGATTGGTAATTTCACCTGAAGAGAACTTCCAAAAGAATGATGTATCGAGTGTAAAGATTCGCGCCATCATGGCATGCTGTAGGATAATGCCGAAAGCATCCTTCACTCTGATCATTAGTTTGTTTCTCATCACTTCCATCATGGAAGTGCCGATTACCACACCTACAAACAAGGCTGCCACGGGATAAAGATCGCGCATGATACCGTTCGGTATGATGTTATGGAATATCTCTTTGTTGATGAAAGGTACAAACATTCCGATAAGACTGGCTATCAAAGCTGTCAGCATGGCTGAAAAGATGGTAGACATGGGCATATTGGTGATGGCAAACTTTAATAAGTCTCTACCTTTAAGTGGTCGCGGAGGAAGAGCCGGAAAAAAATCAAGGGCATCACTTTTCACCGTCTTCATCAGCTTTGCATCAACATTTTTTTCCTCTCCGTTCTGATTGATACATCGATATCCAAACACCCATTTACGTGGTAAGAAGAGCAACATGTTGCCATTCTGGTCTTGTCCTAACTTCGGACCTACCGCTCTGTGCCACCAATCACCGCAAAGATGTATTCTTCGCTGCATGATACCCCTTGGTCTAAGGATTCTTTCCAACTGCTCATCGGGAGTGAGCAGTCCGTCATCGTCAAGGATGTAGTCTTTTACCTTCAGATACTTCAATAATCGATGAAGTACACGATTGCCTGAGCCCATGGAGTTGCCAAAATCTATCTTGAACCCCATGTCCTTCGCTGTTTCGCCGAATACCTCTCGAAGGGCTTGCGTCTCGCGTACTTTTCGTTTGTTTATCTGATCGTCAAATATCATTTGTCATCAACTTCTTATAGATTCCATCCCGTGACATCAACTCATCATGGGTACCTCTTTCGGCTATCTGTCCGTGATCCATCACAATGATTTCGTCGCAGTCTCTTACCGTACTTAGTCGATGGGCTATCACAATCAAGGAAGCGCCACATTGTCGGATGTTTTGCATGACCTCACGCTCTGCCATGGTATCAAGCGCACTGGTTGCCTCATCCATGACCAGAAGTATCGGTTCCCGAGCCAGAGCCGTAGCTATTTCCATGCGCTGACGTTGTCCTCCGGAGAAGTTTCCACCTCCCTTTACCAATTTAGTGTTAAATCCGCGTGGACGTGAAATGATATCATTCCTGATACCGGAGTCAATGCAAGCCATGGTCATTGTAAAGTCTTCGATAGAGTGATCCCACATTTTGAGATTCTCTGAAATCGTATCGTCAAACAGCACTACATTTTGGTCAATCACTGCCACAGAATTGACATACTCTTCATGACTGATTTCGCTACGCTTCCTTCCGTCAAATAAGATGTCACCACTCCATGGTTCATAAAGTCCTGCAACGAGTTTAGCGATTGTACTTTTGCCACAACCCGATGTTCCGACCAAGGCAATGCTTTTCCCAGGCTCTACTTTCATCGAAAAATCCTTGATGAGAGGTTCTGACGTGGGAGAATATCCAAAAGTGACGTTTTTCATCTCAAACATCCCGCCCATCTTGGCTCCATGAGCCTCATCTGAATCGTCTGACCACTTTTCAGTAGGATATGCAATCACGTCGTCAATGCGTTCCATCTGCGAACGAAGTTCTATCACGGTCGTTGAACCTTGCATTAAACCCATGGCAGGACGCATAAATTCGGCCATGAAGCCTTGAAATGCCATTAACATACCGATACTGAAATCGCCATAGAGTATCAGTGCTGCTCCAAGAATCAGTACCAGGGCGTTGGCAACATGTCCAAATACGTAAGGAGAGAATGAACGAGCCTCGAAAAGGACTTCCTGGTTGTTTCTTCTCGCAAAATATCCTGCCCAAAATTCAAAAAATCTTCTTTCGGCACCTGCCGCTTTAATACTTTCTATGTTGTCTACACACGACATGGTGATGCCATAGAATTTTCCTTCGGTCTGCTCCATGGCTCTCGATAGATTGTTACGCAATTCGCTCTCTTTTCTTACTACATAGATATTTAAGGCTACCGACATCAGTCCCATTAAGGTCAGAAGGAAGCTATATCGGGCCATCACGACGACATAAACAATCAGTAGTAAGATGTTAATTGCATAAGGGGCGAGTATTCTCACCAGTGTAGTGGTGATCGTTTCATTGAGTGATTGGCGTTGCACGATGTCACCGACATACCGCTGGGCGAAAAACTCCATGGGCAGATTGAGGGCATGCCACAGAAAGCGCGTATTACCCTTTAACGACATGCTACCGGAGAATCTTCGTCCGTAGACATTATCCAAAAAGGCAAGAAGAAAATGAAAAACGACCAAGGCACCCATTCCTACGAAAAAAGGAACGGTCCACTCTTCGTTTTTACCCGTGATGATATCATCCATAAAGACCTGCGAGAACAGCGGGTAGAGCATTCCTGCAAAAGCAGTCAATATTCCCATGATGAGTGTGAATATAAACGCATCGCTAACCCCCCGAATATTCTCTCTTACATAGTGAAGTATGCTTGTCTGATGCCCTTGAGGCTTAAATTGATCGGTTGGTGAGGCTGTAATGGCCACTCCGGTATAAGAACGATTGAAATCTTCCATCGATACGGCAATACTTCCGATGCCCGGATCATTTATATAGGCCAAACTACCATCAAAACCTTTGAAGACAACAAAATGATTGTAGTTCCAATGGATGATGGCAGGCGCCATATGTTCAAGATGGCTGATATCGGCACGATAACCGTGCGCATCAAGGCCATGTCGCCTGGCAGCTTGCACGATACATCGGGCGTTACTTCCATCACGAGATACACCACAGTCTGTACGCAGTTGTTCCAACGAAAGCCACTTGCCATAATATGCCAAGATCATGGACAAACAGGCGGCACCACACTCCACCGTTTCCATTTGTACCACCACCGGTACTTTCTTTACTCTTCTTTTTTTGCTTCTCATGATCTTGGCAGGTCTTGTTTAATACTTGAAAAGCATTTTGTAGATGGGTTTACGCTCTGTGATGATCTGCACGTTGCAAAACGTCATTTGTCCCAATGTAATCTCGCGACTTTGTTTCCTTGACCACTTCAAGAAATGTCCATCTTTTTCATCAGCATCCACTACGATTCGCACTTCATAGGCCGTTTCTGCCGGGAATATCTTGTCCGTGAAGTTGCGAATCATTGATAACCGGCGAGCATCCTCTTCGCGAACCGGAAAACTGTTTACATGCGTGATATGACCAATGATATAACCGTAATCCTCCCTATGCAAATCCACGGGAGTCACCTGAACTTCTTGCCCTACCATCAAATTGCGCAAGTCTTTATACTCAACGTAGGTGATGAGTTCTCTGTTTTGGTTGCGTTGCTTCTCCGGAATGATTTCTGCCAAAGTTTCATAGGCTCGGAAAGGCTCATCAGTTTCCTTTACACTGATCAGCATGCCTTTCGTCGTAGCTGACAGCGTATCGAGCAGGTCTCCATTTCTCACGATCATGATCTTGTCGCCTACTTTGAGATGTTGCCCTTTGCGAACAAATATCTTATCAACCTGTCCGTCCAGGTTGGTCGACACTCTACTCGGTGCTTCGTGCGGAAAAACCACCGCTACTGATTTAACATGTTCCGTTACCGAACCGAATGCAACCCATAAAACAACGACTATACTACATACCAACATCGCCACTTGCATAATATATAGCGGTGGTGTAGTTACCTTCACATATTCGGTGATCTGTCCCGGGTTTTCGAGTGTATCGAGCGTCTCTTTTCTAAATATATTCATCCTCCGGTAATTTTATCCAATTCCTCCAATGACAATTCTCTGAAAGTATCTGTTTCTTTCAGTTGTTTCTGATCGACATCATTGTTAATTTGGTGATAATCTTTCATTCGTGTCAGTCCTTTCCTTTCTGCAAAGGTAATAATTAATCTTAAAATACTTCTATTTTTGCCATGATAGAATTTAATCCTCTTGTTGCAATTCTATGAAAGAGAAATAAAAGCACTCAAATATGGCCCAAAGATCCTCTTCAGGTGGTAGCGATCCATGATAGATTCAACGAAGTGGTTTTTCCGTCATATCATCACGGCTACTTTCTCTGAAGAAGTGTCATTACAGTATGTAATAGCTACTGCCGAAACCTATTTCAACCAAAAAAGCCTCCGAAGAGGCTTTGGGATGATAAAAAAAGTAGTTTAATCGTGGAATAACTTGATGCGTTGCTCTTCTGAGAGCTTACAAATTAGAAGAACGCCGTCTTTTTCGCTCACAATATATCCGTTCAGGCCTTGAATGACCACTTGGCGTTCCTGCGTAGTATGAATTATGCAGTCGGAAGTTTCAAACAGGCTGATGTTATTGCCTATGCAGGCGTTACCATGACTGTCTTGCTCTACGTGAGCTTTAAGTGAGCTCCATGTACCCAAGTCGCTCCAACCAAAAGAGGCCGGATAGACGTAAATTTCGTCTGCCTTTTCCATGATAGCATAATCTACAGAGATGTTTTCACACTGCGGATAGATTTCGTCAATCAATTCCTGTTCGCGCTCCGTTCCATAGAACGGCCGGAGGTCTTCAAACAACTTGGAAAGGCTTGGCTGATATACACGGAATGCATTGATGATGGTATTGACATTCCAAATGAAAATGCCGGAGTTCCAAAAGTAATTGTTTTCCTTCACATACTGCTTGGCTATCTCGAGGTCAGGCTTTTCTTTAAACGAATCTACGCGATAGATGTTGTTGTTCGTGGGTGAAGAGTAACTCAAATCGGCTTCGATGTATCCGTAACCGGTCTCAGGATGTCTGGGCTTGATGCCTAAGGTGACGATCGAGTCGGTTTCGCTCGTAAATTTCAGACAGGAGTTGATACTGTTCACAAAACTCTGTGTGTCGGCAATGAAATGGTCACTGGCTGCAATCACAATATTGGCATTGTTGTTCTTCGACTTGATCACCCAACTTACATAAGCTATGCAGGGCGCCGTGTTGCGACGACAAGGTTCGAGCAACACATTGCCGACGGGAACTTCGGGCAATTGCTCGTGAACAATATCTGCATATTTCTTGGCGGTGACAATATACACGTGGTCAGAAGGACAAACAGACGTAAATCGGTCGTATGTCATCTGAAGGAGAGTACGGCCGCACCCTAATATGTCGAGAAACTGCTTGGGTTTTTCTTCACTGCTCATGGGCCAGAAGCGACTTCCCACTCCACCGGCCATGATGACCACGTAATTATTGTTGTTTTGTTCTTGTTTCATTATCAAACTCATTTTGGAAAAACAATTTGAGGAAAAATTATTTCTTCGTTGCTGTACGGGCTTTCATGTTCCCTTCGATGTAAAGTCTCATCATGCGCGTTTTGGCATTGGTCATGACGGTGATGACCTTCTTGAAGGTGCCGGGATAATATCCCAGTCCGTTATAAGTAATCTTGATGACGCCGGAGTCACCTGGCGCAATGGGTTTCTCGGGAAAACTCGGCACGGTGCATCCGCAAGAGGCAATGGCCTGATTGATGATGAGCGGAGCTGTACCTGTATTTTTGAATTTAAAGGCACACGATACCGGACAATCGTCTTCATTAAACGTACCGAAGTTGTGAACTGTTGTGCTGAACTTTATCTCCGCCTGTGGATTGGCTCCAAAAACCACCATGCAAACGAAGGCTGCGAGAAGAATGTGTAAACAACGTTTCATTGAAATATTTTCTTAAAACGTGGCAAAGATAAAAAATAAATCGGATATAATCCTTTTAGAATCAACAAAAGCACCTGTTCACAATTATTATTTGTACTTTTGCAAAATAAACAGATTGGCTGACGAATGAAAGGTTACAAAAGGGTAATGGGCATTGACCCGGGAACGAACTTACTTGGATACGGAGTCATTGACGTTGTCAACGGTCGTGTAACCCTTAATACCATGGGAGTAATCGATCTCCGGAAGTGCGAAGACCCTCATCTTAAATTAGGACGCATTTTTGAACGCGTGTCAGGCCTCATCCATTCGTTTGAACCGTCTGAATTGGCTGTCGAAGCTCCCTTTTATGGGAAAAATGTGCAGAGCATGCTCAAGTTGGGCCGCGCCCAGGGCGTAGTGATTGCTGCCGCCGTGAGCCAAGGCATTACGGTGCACGAATATGCCCCTACCAAAATCAAAATGGCCCTTACCGGCAACGGCGCGGCCTCTAAAGAGCAGGTGTCAAATATGCTTCAGAAGATTTTCCACCTTAACGCCGATTCGTTGGTGCCCTATATGGACGCAACCGATGCGCTGGCGGCAGCCTACTGTCACTTCATGCAGGCAAAAGTGCCCGGACAAGGACACAAATACACCGATTGGAGCGATTTCGTGAAAAAAAACGGTGCGCGAGTGCACACCCCTGAAAAATAATCAACTGACTCAACCGTATGAAACAATCATCCCCACTGTTCCGCCTTGAACAGGTTTGCCCGATAGCTCCTATCAGCCTCGGAAGCCCTCTCACGCTCTCCATGGAGAAGGATGAACAGTGGTTGGTATATGGTGACAATGGTGCCGGAAAATCTTTTTTGGTTGATGTCATCCGCAGCGTCTACCGCCTCAGTGGCGGACGCATTGTCTACGACTTCTCCCCTGCCCGCTCCCAGCGTGTGAGCGACAACATTAAATATGTAACGTTTCACGATCAGTATGGTGACTCTACTGAACCGGCCTTCTACCAACTGCGTTGGAACCAAGGTTTGATTGAAGAAGACGAGCCCACCGTGGCCGATGCCATTCTTCGACAGTTGGAACGTCACCCCGAAAGCCGGGAGCTCCTTCCCCTGCTGAAAGTGGACGACCTCTGGGACAAGCAGCTCATTCTTTTGTCAAGTGGAGAGTTCCGACGTTTCCAATTGGCCCATGCCGTCTTGGCACAACCTCGGCTGCTCATCGTTGACAATCCTTTCATCGGCTTGGACACCTTCAATCGCGAACAGGTGTCTCTCTTCTTGCAAGAGCTCATCCGCCGGCTACCGCTGCAACTGATTTTAGTAGCTTCGCGACCGGTGTCCGACACTCGTGGATTCACTCATATCGTCCGGGTAAAGGCTGATGGCATCGAAAAAGCTCCCCTTCCGACAGCAGACCTCCCTGCCGACTCCGCCGAAATGGAGTTTTGTTCGGAATTACCCGCTATCGAGCAACAAATCAGTCGGCTCACCCGTGGGGAAAACCTTTCAGAGGAGGCCGCGAGCGAAGTCATCCACTTTCGCAACGTCTGCATCCGCTACGGCAGCCGCACCATCCTGAAAGATTTCAACTGGTGTGTCCATCGTGGCGAGAAGTGGGTCATACAAGGTGAGAACGGCTCGGGCAAATCAACCCTGCTCAGCCTGATCAGTGCCGACAATCCTCAGGCCTATGCTTGTGACATCACGCTCTTCGGTTGCCGACGCGGCACCGGCGAGAGCATTTGGGATATCAAGAAACACATTGGCTACGTGTGCCCCGAAATGTATCGCACCTATCGCCGCCCGGTGCCCGTGAGAGACATTGTGGCCAGTGGATTGTACGATTCGGTGGGCCTGTTCCGCCATTTCACCGATGAAGACTACCTGAAAATAGACGGTTGGATGCAACTCTTCGACATCGACCGACTCGCCCAACGCGAATATACCCTGCTCTCGGGTGGAGAGCAACGAAGGGTGCTGCTGGCAAGGGCTTTCGTCAAGAATCCCGACCTGCTCATCCTCGACGAGCCCTTCCACGGTCTTGACTCCCATCACCGCCACCGGGCCAAGCACATTATCGAGGCCTTCTGTGCCCTGCCGGGCAAGACCCTGCTCTTTGTCTCGCACTACAAAGAAGATTTTCCGACTTGTGCAGACCATTTTTTGAAACTGAAAAAACATCAACCCATATCTCCATCGTTATGAAGAAACTGATAACCCTCTGCCTGCTGGCCTGCAGCCTCGCCCTGAGCGCATCAGCACAAGACATCTACAACACCATGCTCGCCGATGCCCGCAATACGGCCGACAATACCGGCAATAACCTCGTGGTACGACGCATTGCCAAGTTCAAGTGCGCCGCTTTGGAATATGTCAAGGAAAAAGCATTCCTAACCGATCAGGACGTGACCGTTCGCTTTCTCGACGACCAGGCCTATTACATGAATGAGTTTCTCAACAGCTTCTTTAAAGATGTGCTGCTCAATACGGAGATTTCAAAAACCGAGAAGAAGAAGCGCATCCTGCTCTTTGTAGACGCTTCCGGTTCAAATCCGATCTTTAACGACCCCGATAAAGATGTTGTCGACGCCTACGTGGTGTCTGACGGCCAGCTCACACCCTTCAGTCTCGACACAAATTGGCCTAAGGCCTACGCCGCAGTGCAATCTGTGCTGAAAAAAGAAGATCAGAAGTAAGCGGCAGTCCTCTGTTCTCCCCAATCATTATATCAACCATCATTCCCATCATCATCACCCTGAAACCATGTCATTGATTAAATGTCCTGAATGCGGTCACGATGTATCAGATCGAGCTCCCCAATGTCCGTATTGTGGTGTTGAAATCAAGCACAACACCATCACGTGCCCCGATTGCGGCAAAGTGTTGCTGAAAAGCGAATCAATATGTTCCAACTGCGGTTGCCAACTCCTGGCAGGCAAATCCGAAACGGGCCATAAACGCAAATCTTCGGCGGGATATAACCGCTACCCCGACATGAAAGAAGAAAAACGTTCGGGAGGTCACACCCTGCTATGGGTGATGGTTACCACCATCGTGGTTTTAGGTGTGGCAGCCGGCGGTTATTACTTCTACGACCGCATGCAACAGGAGCAAGCCATGCAGCAGGCTTACGCCGCCCTTGACGGAAGTCAGGAGCCGAGCGAATATGAGGCTTTCCTCAACAAATATCCTGAATCGGCTTTTCGTCAGGAGGTCAAAAAGAAGATGGAGCGCCTTCTGCTCGTCAAAAAACAATGGGATGAACTGGGAGCAACGTCTACGAAGGAATCTTTCATGCAATTCATGAAAAACTTTCCCGAAAGCCGATATGTGGCAGATTGTCAGAACAAGATAGATTCCATTGACTGGACCGAAGTAAACGCCGAAAACACCCCCGAAGCCTATCAGCGCTACCTGAAAGAACATCCTGAGGGACGATATGTGGCTGAAGCCAAAGTGGGAAAGGAAAAACTGGCCCTGTTTACCACTACCTTCGGCGAGCGACACACCGTGCGCCAACGAGTGATCGCTTATCTTAACGCCATATCCGACAATCAACCCGAAGCAGTCGATACCATGGCCGTCGAAGCCGTTACCAGTCAGCTACGCGAAATGTGTGAAACCCTGCATGGCCAAAATTCAAAGGTCAGAATGCTTTCGGTAAGCCCGATATTCGTTACCAAGGCACCGGGAGAGCATGACAGTTATATTTATCTGGCTAAAATGAGCGTACAACGTCTGCTCACCTCTTCCCAAGGTTATGTGCGGTCGAATTATTTCGCTACCGTGGTGAAGTTATCGCCTTCCCTGCAGTTGTTGGACGTTAAAATGACGGAAGAAGCCCGTCCCGTTCAACCCAGAAGCTCTGAAGAATAATTTTGAATGAAGTCGGCCGCCTGAGAAATGGTTTCGGGCTTGCCCACATCCAGTAATTGCAAATTATGAAGCTCATATCCGCGAATATCCAGGCGATGGCACTCGCGAATATAGAAGTCCATAATGCCAAAACATTCCGGCCAGGCTTGCATAGCCACTGACAGGCGCGGCGAAACCACATGGATACCCCCGAAAGCCAACTGACGGCATTGCGTCAGGTCGAGTTGCTGATAAGGAGTGCGCACCTCGCCCGTCATGATATTGGTCCAACCCACTAAACGATCTTCCTCATTAAATAATAAGTACCTTCCAGTAGTGGTGCGCTTGTTCACCAAGAGAAGGGCATCGTGATTTTCGGCATGCCGATAGAATTCCGGCAAATCCACATTGCTGAAAATATCCACATTATGTATTAAAACCGGTTCGTCAGAACCATTTTGCGAGAAGAGCGGAAATGCCTTCTTCAGTCCACCTCCTGTGTCGAGCAGGCAATCGGTCTCATCGCTCACGCGCAGTGACAACCCCGGCATGGAGGGAAACGTGCGCAGGAAGCGGATAACCTGTTCTGAGAAGTGATGAACATTTACAACGATGTCGGTTGCTCCTGCATGATAAAGACGCAGGATGGTCCACTCCAAAAGAGGTCGCCTCAACACCGGAACGAGGGCTTTGGGCGTATGGGCAGTGAGTTCGCCGAGACGAGTACCCAGTCCGGCGGCAAAAATCATGGCTTTCATTAGAAAAAGAACTTATTTTGGATTCAAAAGTAGCAAAAAAACAGCACTTCCATCCTTTCAGCAGAGAAGAATTGGCCGAAGGTCAGAAATGAACAACAGGAAACAGAAAAAGAGGAGCTCAGGAATTGCCTTGCTCGGATTATTTCCGTATTTTTGCAGAAAGCCGTTTCGGCGTAAAACAAACAAATGGAAAAGATTCAACTCAAGGTTGTAGACATTAACAGAATATCTTCACAAGCTGAGCTCTATCTCATGTTGGTGAAGGAAAAGTATGGCGAGCGTTTCCTCCCCATTCCGATGGGTGAACGTGACGCGGTCGACCTGATGAGCGTGCTCCACCACGGAGGACGTCTGAAAAATCCGTGGCAGACCTTCTTCGACAACATTCGGACGGAGTTTGACATCTTGGTGGATGAGATTTTGATTGACCAACTTGTCGACAGCCAATATCAGGCCCATATTCGCCTTAGGCAATACGGACAAGACGTGCTGACAACGTTGCCCGCTCCTCAGGCCATTCTGATGGCCCTCACGTTGAGGTGCAGCTTCTACATTACCTCAGAAATCATGGATCAGCAGTACATTCGCAGCGGCAGTAAGGGCATGATTGCCATGCCCATGAACATTCTTAGCCAGAAAATGCTGGAAGATGCCCTCACGCAGGCCGTCGAAAATGAAAATTACGAACTGGCGTCACAACTTCGGGACGAAATCAATCGCAGAAAATGAAGGAAGTACACTATTTCTATGCTCCCCACGGCAGTAACGAACTTCCGGAAGACGAGGCAAAGCATGCCCTCCGCGTATTGAGACTGACCGACGGCAGCGAAATGGTGGTGGTTGACGGCGAAGGCCTTCTGCATCACGCCGTAGTGGTCACTCAAGGGAAAAAATGCTTCTTCGAGATTCGCGAAACCCTTCCCCAGCAACCCACATGGCATGGCCACCTGCATTTGGCCGTTGCTCCCACCAAAAATATCGATCGCACGGAATGGTTGGTGGAAAAAGCCACCGAAATAGGCTTTGACAGCCTCACTTTACTCGATTGTGACTTCTCAGAACGTCATCACGTCAACATCGAAAGGCTTGGTCGCATCCTGATTTCGGCCATGAAGCAAAGCCACAAGGCTTTTTTGCCCCGTTTGGAAGGTCCGGTCAAGTTGAAAGACTTCCTGCAGCGCCACATGACGGCTGAACGCTTCATCGCACATTGTTACAACGAGCCGGAACTCACTCCCGAAGGGCGGCCCTTCCTGTTTGACGCGCTCAAAGACCCTCAAGCCGACGCCGTAGTGATGATTGGACCTGAGGGAGACTTCTCCGCCAACGAAGTGAGACAGGCCCTTCAGGTGGGCTACCGCTCCGTAAGCCTGGGCGAAAGCCGATTGCGCACTGAAACAGCTGCACTGGCCGCCGTGCACATCATGAACATACACCATAGAACAACTACATGCAACTTTTAGCACTACTCTACCGACAGTGGACGGGCTTAGATCCGGAACGCATTGAAAGTATTCCCGAATCGGGAAGCAGCCGAAAATATTATCGCCTCTATGCACCAGCAGGCAAACACCCCGCCACCGTCATTGGGGTGTATGACAACTCGGCAGAAGAGAGCAATGCCTTCATTTACCTTTCGCGACAGTTCAAACAACGCAAGTTGCCCGTACCGGAGATCCTCGCCGTGTCGGAAGACCGACTCCGCTATCTCCAAAACGACTTGGGTCGCCTCTCACTTTATCAGGCGCTCGAAGCGGGGAGGAAAGCAGGCGGAAGGTATAACCTCAAAGAGAAGGATTTGATCAAACGCACGCTGAAAAAACTGCCGGAGTTTCAAATTAAGGGAGGTCACGGCTTGGATTACAACCAATGTTACCCTCAGCCGATGTTTGACCGCAACAATGTGCTCTTCGATTTGAACTATTTCAAGTATTGTTTCCTGAAGCCCCTCGAAATTGACTTTAATGAGTTGCGTCTTGAAGCTTCCTTCCAACTCCTGGCCAAGGATTTGACGGTTGACTTCGGCGAAACATTCATGTATCGCGATTTTCAGGCACGCAACGTGATGCTGACCGATGAAGGCGAGCCATTTTTCATCGATTATCAAGGTGGGCGACGCGGCCCGATGGAATATGACGTGGTCTCTTTCTTGTGGCAAGCTTCAGCGCGCTATCCGCAGTCGTTGCGCGACGAAATGATTGACCTCTATCTCGACTCGCTGAGACAATATCGCGAAGTGAAGGAGACAACGTTCCGACAGAACATCCGTCTCTTCGTTTTGTTCCGCCTGTTGCAGGTGCTGGGAGCCTATGGTTTCCGTGGATATTTTGAGAAAAAGCAATATTTCATCGACAGTATTCCGCCAGCCATCGCTAACCTGCGCGACGCACTGAATAATGACAGCTGTCCCTACCCTAACCTGCAAGAAATACTGCAACGTATCACGGAATTACCCCAATTCCAAATCAAAGAAGAGATCAAAGAGCGAAAAGATGGCTATAAAACCACCGAGTCAAAGCTTTATAAAGCCAATCCGATAGATGGCAAGCCCACCTTCTCTAAATATGACAACAAGGGACGCCTCTCCGTCAGAGTAAACAGTTTTAGTTTTCACAAAGGAATTCCCGAAGACACCTCGGGCAATGGTGGTGGCTACGTGTTTGACTGCCGAAGCACCCACAATCCGGGCCGTTACGAGCCTTATAAACATCTGACGGGACTCGATGAACCTGTTATCCGCTTCTTAGAAGACGATGGCGAGATAGTGACATACCTGGAGCACGTGTATGCACTGGCTGACAAACACGTCGAAAGGTATCTGCAACGAGGGTTTACCGACTTGATGTTCAGTTTTGGATGTACCGGCGGCCAACATCGCAGTGTCTACTCGGCCGAACACCTTGCCCACCACCTGAACCAGCTCTACGGAGTGGAAGTCAGGGTGTGCCATCGCGAACAAAACATCCAATACGTGCTCCCCGCCAAAGAATCAGCGGCGAAAGATGAATAATAATTCAGAAGAAGGTCAAATTTATCTTTATAAATAGTTAATTTTGCACCTCGAAAGGAGATCCCTTCACAAAGTCGCATCTAAACAACAATAACGAGACATAAAAACAAGAGACTAAAATGAGTGACAATTCATCATTTATGGTTTTCTCAGGAACAAAGTCCAAATATCTGACAGAGAAGATCTGTGAGAGTTTGGGAAAGCCTATGGGAAACTTGGTAATAACACATTTTGCAGACGGAGAATTTTCAGTATCGTATGAGGAGTCGATTCGCGGCCGCGATGTATTCTTGGTACAATCGACGTTCCCCAATTCCGACAACTTAATGGAACTTCTCCTGATGATTGATGCAGCAAAACGTGCGTCAGCACGCCATATCATCGCTGTGATACCCTATTTTGGTTGGGCAAGACAGGATAGAAAAGACAAGCCACGTGTTTCCATCGGCGCAAAACTCGTTGCCGACTTGTTGAGTGTGGCCGGTATTGACCGCTTGATCACTATGGACCTGCACGCAGACCAAGAGCAGGGATTCTTTGACGTTCCGGTCGATCATTTATATGCTTCCAGCATCATGCTTCCTTATATCAAGAGCCTGAACTTGGACAATTTGTGCATTGCAACCCCCGACGTGGGCGGTTCCAAGCGTGCCAACACCTATGCGAAGTATCTGCACTGCCCGCTGGTACTCTGCAATAAGAGTAGAGTGAAGGCTAACGAGGTGGCTACCATGCAAGTGATTGGTGACGTAAAGGGTAAAAACGTGGTGTTAGTGGATGATATGGTCGACACAGCCGGTTCCATCACCAAGGCAGCCCAAATCATGAAAGACAATGGCGCTCTTTCGGTACGCGCAGTGGCTTCTCACTGCGTCATGTCAGATCCCGCTACCCAAAGAATCGAAGATTCCGTATTGGAAGAGATGGTCTTCACCGACTCTATCCCCTACACCAAGCAGTGCAGCAAGGTAAAGCAAATCACGGTGGCCGACATCTTTGCCGAAACCATTCGCCGAGTTGAAAACAATGAATCAATCAGTTCACAATATATTGTATAATCTCTGATAAAGAGAGTTTCCCAACGGAACGCAAGCGCGTGGATGCTCCGTAGAAGCATTCACGCGCTTTTTCTTTTCTTCTCACGCGGCAGCAGAGATTTATGGCATGCGCATCAACTCTGCCCGACACCGCTTAAACGCTCCTTCGCGCAAAAGAGAAGCTGAAACGCACCCGTCAAACACTCATTTTTCGGGCAGAAGAACGAAAAACCCGATGAAAGACACTTTCTTTATGGAATAATGCAGTAACTTTGAACTCGGTGAACCGTTACGCTCCCCTGCTCCCTCTGCGAAAAGCGAAACAGCAGCCTCCTTTTAGTTAAACTCAATTACATACACCTTTCCAGATGAAACGACTACTGATCATCCTGACTCTTGCCCTCGCATCATGCCTTTTTTTTATCTTAACAGCCCTTCCGACATCGGCAAAAGCCCTTGACGGCCTGCTCAACCGCATTGGCGGAAAAGGGACATCGAAACGCATCGCCACACAAGTGGATGCCAGCCTGGCGCCAGGCACCGATGTGTTTGAAATTACGGCTGACCGAAGCGGGAAACGTCCGCTCATCAAAGGTTCATCCACTATTGCCGTGTGCGCAGGCATCGGTTGGTACCTGAATCATTATGCCCACGTCAATTTAACGTGGAATCACCTCACGACCGACCTCAGCCAAGTGAATTTTCCCGTTCCCACCCGGACGGAGAGACACTCCTGTCGGGCCGACTACCGATATTACCTGAATTATTGTACCTTCGGCTACTCCATGACGGCTTGGACCTGGGAGCGGTGGCAACAAGAAATAGACTGGATGGCCCTGCGCGGCATCAATATGCCTCTGCAGATTGTGGGTTTGGAAACGGTTTGGCGCGATTTCCTGATGAAAGACTGCGGATATACCGAAGCCGACGCCGAAGCATTCATTCCGGGACCGGCTTTTACGGCTTGGTGGGGCATGAACAACCTTGAAGGATGGGGCGGCACGTCCAATAACAATTGGTTTGTACGCCAAGCCAAGTTGGCCAAGCAGATTTGCGACCGTGAAAGGGAACTGGGCATGCAACCGGTATTGCCCGGCTTCAGTGGCATGGTGCCCAGCAACTTCACCGAAGTCACCGGTATTGCAACAGATAAGACTGGATTGTGGTGCGGATTCCAACGTCCGTACATATTAGACCCCAGCGGAAAGGATTTTGCCATCAAAGCCCAAGAATATTACCTTCGGCTGAAAGCCGTCATGGGTGATAGCCGCTATTATAGCATGGATCCCTTCCACGAAGGCGGCACTATTGCCAGCGGACGCTATAGCGAAGGCTATCGAGCCATCTTTGATGCCATGAACAAGTGTATCGGAACGAATTCCAAATGGGTCATTCAGCAGTGGCAATGGAACTCTTACCAGCGTTCGTCACTGACTGCCGTGCCTGACAAACGACTGATTGTGCTTGACCTCTTTAGCGATGGCAAACCGGCCTTTGACTACTACAAGGGATATGAACCCCAGGAGGCAGTGTATTGTGCCATTCCGAATTTTGGCGGTCGTACGGGCTTTTTCGGACGTCTGCCCAAGATGTCAGACAATTATTTCAGATATAGTCAACAATACGCCACCATCCGAGGCATCGGTTCGGCTCCCGAAGCCATTGAACAGACGCCGGTAGTGTATGATCTGCTGTATGAACTGCCTTGGATGGACTCGCAACCCGACACCCACGAGTGGATCAAGGATTACGTGCTCGCCCGATATGGTGCCCCCAACCAACCGGCCCTTGAGGCCTGGACGGGACTGCTCGAAACGGCGTTGAACAACACTACCGCGCTGCAAGGACCTCACGAAGCCGTGGTATGTGCCCGTCCGTCGCTCCGCGTAAACAGTGTGAGCACGTGGGGAGGATGTGACATTTTCTACAAAGACAAGATTCATGAGTTCATTGCAGCTAACATGGCCCTGCTCAAAGCCGCTCCCCTGGTGGCCAAACACTCCTACAGCCAGGCCAACTACAGTTACGACCTGTGCGACGTCACCCGTCAGACGTTGAGCGACTATTCCTATTATTTATTACAGTCCATTCGCGAAGCGAAGGAAAAAGGCGACCAAAAATTGTTCTCAGCCCGTCGCGACTGCTTCTTGCAACTGATACTCGACATGGACCGACTCTTGGGCACCAACCGCATCTTCCGCCTTGGCAACTGGACCGAGACCGCCAGACAGGCTGCTACCGAAATAAAGGGCTGGACACCGGCCCTGCAAGACTGGTTGGAGCGTGACAATGCCCGAACGCTCATCACCACCTGGGGACACGAGCGGCAAAGTGAAGGTGGCGGACTGCGTGACTACAGTTACCGTCAGTGGCAGGGACTGCTGAAGGATTTTTACTATCCTCGCTGGGAATACTTCTTCTCTCATCATCTGCAGGCACCTCAGAATGGCTGGTTTGAACACGATTGGAACTGGGCGCACGAGACTCCCCTCACCCGATATCTGCCTGAACCCGAAGGCGACACCTATCAAGTAGCCAAGGAATGTCTCGAAAAATACATTGTCACCTCCACCTCACCCGCAGGCAAGAACCAATATACGTACCGCCTGCCTTAATCCGGGCGGCAAGAAGCATCCCTACAACTTACCAAAGACAACCATGGCAAGAATATTCATTAGCTATAAACGCGTAGACAGCGAAAAGGTTTTCAAGATCGTTCACCAAATTGAGCAAGCCCTCGGTGAGAAGTGTTGGGTCGATCTCGACGGCATCGAAAGCAGTGTGCAGTTTGCATCGGTTATTTGCAACGCCATCGACAAGGCCGATGTAGTGCTGTTCATGCACTCAAGCGTCCATCTGAACATAGACTTTGAGAATGACTGGACCATTAAGGAACACAATTACGCCATTGCCAAGAAGAAACGGGTGGTGCTGGTCAAGTTGGACGACTCGCCCCTCGACAATATCTTCCTGTTGGAATACGGGTCGAAGAATAACATCGACTCGCGAGTGCCCATGCAGATGAATAAACTCATCCGTGACTTGCAGCACTGGCTGAAAAAGGACGTTGAAACACCTCTCCCACCCTCACCGACACCTGCGCAGGCTGAGCCAACGCCTCCCGTGAAGAAGAAAACCATTTACATCGGGCCGAATGAACCCTGCCCTTGTGGTTCAGGCAAAGCATTCAAAAACTGTCACGGAAGAGGACTCTGAACAACCGCTCAGAGGAAAAAGTCAGAGAGATTTTTATCGGTAGGAAGCCCTCACATCCGGGCTTCAGCGCATTGACATTATGATTTCGGCTTACCGAAACCGGGAACAAGGTCAATGTGCTTCATTTGTTTCATAATGGCCAACTGGCGCTTCATCATGTAGCGCGAAGGATGGGCTGAACTGTAGCGCAGAGGATTCGGTAGCGTGGCAGCAATCAGTGCGCACTGCGCGCGAGTGAGTTCATGAGCGGTACATTTGAAATGCTGCTGGGCCACAGCCTCCGCTCCGTAGATACCATCCCCCATCTCGATGGTGTTGAGATAGACCTCGAGGATGCGTTCCTTACTCCAGAAAATTTCTATCAAGGCCGTGAAGTAAACTTCAAAGCCTTTTCTTAACCACGAAGACTCAGGCCAAAGAAAAACATTCTTGGCCGTTTGCTGACTAATGGTACTTCCGCCGCGCTGACGCTTTCCGGTTTGGCGTTCATGGATGGCGTGACCGATTTCTTTGAAGTCGAAGCCGTGGTGAGTGTAAAATCTTTGGTCTTCGGAGGCTAAAACGGCTACGGGAAGGTATCGTGACATCTTTTCTTTGTCTACCCAATGGTGCTTGAGTCGGATTTTCTCGCCACGACCCACCTGCTCGACGCAACGTATCACCATCAACGGGCTGATGGGAACCGGAATCCACTTGTAGAGCAATACACTCAAAATGGTAGAGACAAAAAAGAGGCCCACCAACCATTTTAAGATGTGGCGGATAATATTAAATATGGATAGAATGAACATCACAGCAAAAACTAAAAATAAGACTTAAAACCTGAATGACCTTTTTCAGAAAAGAATCATCTGGATTTTAAGTCTTACGGATCAATTACTGAAGAAAAAGTTATGCGCCGGCTTCTTTTTGTGCTGCTTCAATCATCGCTTCGCTTGCGTAGAGATAAACCTCCACACGGCGATTCTGAGCACGACCTTCCTTGGTGTCGTTAGAGGCAACCGGTTCCTTAGAACCTTTTCCCAAGACAGATTTCATCTGTGATGCATTGACACCACAGGTTGAAAGATAACCCTGAACAGACTGTGCACGACGCAAAGAGAGCGGATCGTTGATGGCATCAGTACCGGTGTTGTCGGTATGACCATATATATTGACGTCCATATCGGGATTGTTCTTCAAAACAGCGGCAAACTTCGACAGAGAAGCCTTAGCGTCGTTGCTCAAATCGGCTTTGTTGGTGGCGAAAAGGATTCCTGAGTCGAAAGTAACCTTTACCGACTTCAAGCCATTCTTATCTTTCACCTCTTCAACCTGTGCCTGGGGCACTTGATTGGCTACTGCTTCCTTAGCTTTGTCCATCTTCTTGCCGATAATGACTCCTGCACCGGCACCAACGGCTGTTCCAATCGCTGCACCGACTGCTGTATTGCCAGCAACCTTTCCGATGATTCCGCCAAGGACTGCTCCACTACCGGCACCAATTAAACCACCTTTGGTAGTATTGTTCATATTACAACTACCGAATAACAAAAGTGCACATAAGGCACTGATCAACCATTTGTTTACTTTCATATGTGTGAAATATATATTTTTTCGCTGCAAAGATAGTGCAAAGCGAGTGCAGGACAAAATGAAAAGCCGAAGGATTTGCATTTTTCTTGCCGAGCTGCCGCCTATCTTATCCAAAGATAGTGTAAAGTGAGTGCAGAACAAAATGAAAAGCCGAAGGATTTACATTTTTCTTGCCGAGCAGCCGCCTATCTTATCCAAAGATAGTGCAAAGCGAGTGCAGGACAAAATGAAAAGCCGAAGGATTTGCATTTTTCTTGTGTCTTAAAGATGTTTCACCGTGTAAATCAATCTTCGCAAAAATTGTTAGCGACTCTGCATACATGCAAAATGCCTAACTTGGGAATAGGAGTGGTTTTGCATGCAAGCAAAATGCCTGCCTTGGAAAAATGAGTGCTTTTTTGCGCAAGCAAAATGCCTTCCTTGAGAAAATGAGGCACTTTGCCAGCATAGCAAAACCACTAAATTGGAAAAATGAGCCACTTTGC
>CALZOH010000010.1 GCA_945827465.1 uncultured Prevotellaceae bacterium | reverse complement strand
ATGCAACCTGCTGTCGTACCCCTACGACGCCTACTTGCACCCCATGCAATCAGGAATTTCGACCAAGAAATACCACTTTTCGGCTATCCCAATCATAAAAAAGAGTTCCCGAATCGCTCTTCCGGATTCGGGAACTCCCTTTTCAACAGCTGCGAGGGGTACTTACTCGCGGGCCAAGGCCAACAAACTACCCAGCTCACCTATGTTCTCTACGATGAGATCGGGCTGATGCGGGGCGGCTTGGGCCACTTCAAGCGTTGTTTCGCCCGAAAGCACCAAGACACCAAAGGCATGAGCGTTGCGAGCCATCTCGATGTCGGTGTAGATGCGGTCGCCCACCATGGCAATCTGCTCGGGCCGCAACTGTTTTTGCTGCTCGATGCCAATGAGCATATTGGGATCGGGCTTGCCCAACGTGATGTCGGGACGGCGACCCGTGGCATGCTCCAGACAACGGCAGATGGAACCGCAGTCGACCAACACGGTCCGCTCATTGGTGGGGCATACGCGGTCGGGATTGGTGGCTATGTAGGGCAGACCTTGCGCAATCCACCACGCGGCACGGCACAGGCGAGAGTAGACGAGCGACATGTCGAAGGCGGCTATCACCACGTCGGGCACGTCGTCGGCACTGTCGGCTGTCGAAATGTATCCGGCCTTCTCAAACTGCGAAATCATGCTGGGCGTACCCAACAGGAAGAGGCGGCGGGCCGAGGGATAATGGGCCTTCAGATAGTCGATGGTGGCCACGGTGGTGGTGTACATCTCCTCCTCAGTGGCTTCAATGCCCATCTTATGGAGCTTGAGCAGATAGTCATCGAGCGACTTCGAGGGATTATTGGTCAGAAAACTATAGGTAATGCCCATCTCGCGCAGGCGGCGAAGGAAGGGGATGGTGAAAGGGAACAGGGCGTTGCCCATATAAATAGTACCATCCATGTCGAGGGCTACGTGGCGAATGCCGGCCAGGCGTTGTTTCATTTCGGGAGTCATGATTGCGTCTTGGTTTCAGGGTTCTCAACTTCGTCGTAACCGTCGGCCTTGGCATTCCACATCAACAGGAAGACCAGCATACCCAGCAGTGCGATGCCTATCATACCGATAAACACATAGTCCCAGCTGCGAGCCGGATTAACGGCGTTCATGGCGTCCACAAAGATACCCACTCCGATACCCGACACCAGTCCGCTGGCATAGCCGAAAAGGCCGGTAAGGCCGTTGGCCGTAGCCGCTGCACGGTTGGTAGCCTGGTTGGCAGCCGCGATGCCGATGAGTGCCTGCGGCCCATAGATGCAAAATCCGGCCAGGGCCAGCACGATGATCATCACCGTGGGGTTGGTGCCCTTGGGCATCAAGAGGAAACACGTCATGAAGACGACAACTCCTATCATGCAATAGACACAGGTATGATGGGCCTTGCCCTTGAGCCAGCGGTCGGTGGCATATCCGCTCACCAGCATACCGATGATGCCGAAGATTTCAAACACGGCGACCGTCCAACCGGCCCCTGCCAGCGACATGCCGCGGGCCTCTTTCAGGAAAGTGGGGCCCCAGTCGAGCACGGCAAAGCGCACGATGTAGACAAAGAAATTGGCCACACCAAGAATCCAGATCCACTTGTTGCGGAAGACATGCTTGCGAATAAAGGCCTTATATTCGGCCGAAGCCTCCTTACCCTTCTTGTTAATGGTGTGGAGCTCGGGCAGACCCACCGACGACGGAGTATCGCGCAGACCGATGAAGATGCCCACCGAACCGACCAGGGCAATCGTGGCCGGAATCCAGAAGCACCAACGCCAGGCACCCACGTGGGCAGCCGATTCGAGCACACCCTGCATGCGCTCCGTGTCGGAAGCATCGATGTTGAGATGGGCAGCGATAGAGGCCACCATCTCAGGATTGGCCGCCATATTGGTGCCCAAAGTGCCCATAATGTAACCGCACAGAATGGCCACGATGCTGGCACCGATGGAATGGGAGGTGTTCCACACCGACATCTTGGTAGCCAACTCCTGCTGGGGAATCCAGTGAGTCAGCAAACGGGCACACGGAGGGAATCCGCTACCTTGCAGAAAATTGTTAAGCACCAAAATTATGCCGAAAATCAGCACCATCGTATTGGTGAACTGCGCTCCCGAGGTCTCACCCGTCAAGAGCGCGCTGAGGTCGGCACCAAAGCCGAAGGCGTAGTTGGCCACCGCACACAGGAAGAGGCCGATGGCCATATGGTAACGCGCATTGATGCGGTCGGCAACCAGTCCGTTCAGGAAGCGCGACACACCATAAACCACGGTAACCAGCGTCATGATGATACCGAAACTGGTCTTGGTGATGCCATACTCGGCACTCAAGCCCGGGATAGCAAAAGAAAAATTCTTCCGGACAAAATAAAACAGGGCGTAACCCACCATGGTCGTGATGATCGTACGCCATTGCCAATACTTAAATAATTTTGATGCTGTCATATGATATACTTAAATGATTTCCCATAAACCACCCTTACCGAACAAACGGTCTGTCCACTGCGGGAGGAGACCGGTGCGCACACCGAGGTCGAGGATGGTGAACCGACGACGAATGTGCTGCGCCCGAATAATGCTGTCGCGCAAACGGGCACGTGGCAGGTCGATGTCTTCGGGCATAGTGGGAGCGCCTACCGTCTTCAGGCGACGAACGGCCTCATCCACCGACACCAACTGTTGCTTCAAACGTTCACGCGTCTCGGGCCAACGCTCCTGGAGCAACTGCAACTGGCGGCGCAATTGATCAGGTGTTACATACTTTGCCTTGACTTCTGTTGCGCCCAATGTGGGGAAGTCAGAGTCGGCAAACATCTGCAACGCACGCTGCTCCTGCTCCTCCAACGAGGGCCAACGGTTCACACACTGCTCCACATCGAGGCCTTCGATATCGCTGGCAAGCAGTGACTCGTAGAACGAAAGCGAAACGAGAGTACCAATGCTCACCTGAAACCCGTGAGAAGGTGGCACACCATTCTTCATCACGAAATTCTCCATATTGAGCAAATGGCTGAACTGGTGTTCAGCACCACTGGCCGGCCTACTCGAGGCCGGATATGCCTGCATGGCAAAGCCTCCCAACATGAGTCCTTCGATTAAATCAGTAAGCGCCTTCGGGTCGCCACTCCGAGCGCCCTCAGGGTCGGCCAA
This sequence comes from uncultured Prevotellaceae bacterium, assembly GCA_945827465.1. Classification (GTDB taxonomy): domain Bacteria; phylum Bacteroidota; class Bacteroidia; order Bacteroidales; family Bacteroidaceae; genus UBA6382. Next base: position 24,140 of record CALZOH010000010.1, on the reverse strand, counting down.
GGCATCATGAAGACCACCCTGCACGATGGAGAACGCCACCGGATCAATGGGCTCCACCTCCAGCGCATCGGCTAAAATCCAATCGGCACCGGCCGGCACCTTGGCAAAAAGGTCGGCATAACCGCTGGCCGTCATGGCAGCAGGGGCCGTAGCCAACACATCAATGTCGGCCACAACGGCACGCGGAGCCGAACAAGGGAAGGTGGTCTTGGCTCCATCCTTCGTGATGGAGGCGCCAAAAGCCACATAACCATCCATCGAAGCAGCCGTCGCAACAATCATATAGGGCCGTTCGTTATGGTAAGAACTTAACTTGGTCGTATCATTAATCGTTCCCGAACCAACGGCAATGGCGATGGCATCGGTTTGAGCCAACACAGCATCGAGACGGTCGATATACTTCCACTCAGCATGCATACCGGGCTCGTTGAAAATGTAAGAATCGTCAAGGGGAATACCGGCCTGACGCAAATGCTCTTCAACCTCACGACCGGCTACTTCGTAAGAAGACTGGTCGGCCACCACCATAGCCCTACGATTAGGGAACTGTTCACTAAAGATACGCGGCACCTCCACCAATACCCCTTGACCAATACAAAGGGCCTTCGTCTGGGTGGCTTTGTCGAGCGCGAGTTTTACTCTATCAATTTTCATTTATGTAATTAAAGGGTTCGTTTTTCTTCTTGATAAGTCAGCATCATCAACAGAATTGAGATGACGCAACTCAAAATCAGTAATACAAAGGTCCAATTCCATCCGGCATTTTGAGCTACGTAACCAATCACCACGTTGGCCAGCAAAGCCGTTCCTAACACGTAACCCATAAATCCCGTCAGTCCGGCTGCCGTTCCGGCGGCATTCTTGGGGGCTAAGTCGAGAGCCTGCACCCCAATGAGCATCACGGGACCATAAATAAAGAAACCGATGGCGATGAGACACAGCAAAACAATGGTGATATTGTCGGAAAATTGCCAATAGATAAAAATGAACACGGCTACTACAGCCATAAATATAATGGTGGGCAACGCCCGGCGACCATGAAAAACGCGGTCGCTCAGCCATCCGCACACCAACGTACCCGGAATGGCCGCTATTTCATAAGCAAAATAGGCCCAACCGGCCTCTTTGATATGAATGCCTTTCTCAGTCAATATGGCGGGAGCCCAGTCGAGACAACCATAGCGAACCATATAGACAAAGGCGTTGGCAAAAGCAATATACCAAAGGAAGCGGTTCGACAAGACCGTGAGGAATATCTCACGACTGGAAAGCACCTCTTCAGACTTCTTGCTGTAAGTGCCCGCATAGTCCTTGCGCCACTCTTCGATGGAAGGCAACCCACACGATTGAGGGGTATCGCGAATAAGGCAATAAGCCACAATGGCAATCAATATGGCAACACAAGCGGGGAACAGATAGGTTCCAACCAAGAAATAACGTTGCTGGTCGGCGCCATAGAACCAAGAGCCGAACCACATGGCACCATACACCGCCATGGGACCGACCAAAGCTCCGCCTACGTTGTGGGCACAATTCCAGACCGACATCCAAGTTCCCCGTTCCTTTTGTGAGAACCAATGCGTCATCACACGACCACACGGAGGCCACCCCATGCCATTAAACCATCCCACCAAGAAGTTTAAAGCCGCCATCAAGAAGATAGCCCACTCCTTGTGCTCAGCTCCCAAATACTGAACCGGCACAATCATAAACATCATGGACACAGCAGCCAGCACCAAGCCCAAAGGCAAGAAGATGCGTGAGTTGCTGCGATCGGAAATGCTGGCCATAATGAACTTAGAGAAACCGTAAGCCACGGCATTCATCGAAAGCACGATACCCAACTCTCCCTTTTCAAAGCCAAATGGTTCGAGCATGGGAATGGCCATGGAGAAATTCTTACGAACAATATAGAAACCGGCATAACCGATGAACGCTCCAAGAAATACTTGCCAGCGTAGCAAGGAATAAGTTTTGTCCACCTTATCGGCAGCCATCTGCGGCTTAAACGGAGGAGGACTCAAAAAGTTTGTCATACTCTTACGTGATTGAATGAAACCATTCGTATATCCTAATTTATATAGTAACCATATAATTGGAAGCTATCGCCGTGAAATCCTTCACCTGCTGCTCCTCCCATGCTTTGTTGTAACCCAACTCTGCAGCTATAACAGACGCTACTTTAGGAGCTACCGACAAAGCTTCCTTGGAGTCAATATAAAGCATACGAACACGACGAGAAAGGACATCATCGACCGTACGAGCCATTTCTTCGCGCACAGCCCACACCACTTCGGCCACCGTATAGTCGAACTTGGGAGAAAGTTTCTCGGCATAAGCAGGATTCTCCTTCTGCAAGGCAAGAATGGCCGGCTCATCACTACCATAAACATAGAGATGATTGGTCAAATCGGGATTCGGACGATAACCGTGCACACGGAACGACTTGGTAACACACTTGCGCGGCTCTACTCGCCCCATCGAAATGGCTTTGTCAATAGTATCTTCTGCCATCAAACGATAAGACGTCCACTTACCACCTGTAATAGTGATTAAATCGTTATCCGAAACAATAATCTTATGACTGCGGGATATCTCCTTGGTGCTCTTGCCCTCTTTCTTGGGCGCTGCCAAGGGTCGCTGACCGGCAAACACAGATACGATATCCTTACGCGTAGGGGCAGGATCCATATACAAACCGGCCGTATTCAAAATAAAATCAATCTCCTTTTCCAATGCCTTGGGCTCACTCTCAGGGTGCTCACGCAAGAGATCTGTTGTTCCCACCACAACGCGGTCGTGCCAAGGAACAGCAAACAATACGCGACCATCGGAGGTCTTAGGAACCATTAAAGCATAATCGCTCTGAAGGAATTTCATGTCAAGCACCAAATGTACGCCCTGACTCGGCTTGACCATCGGCGCCATACCCGGTTCGTCCATCTGCATAATATCGTCAACGAAAATGCCCGCTGCATTAATGATTGCCTTAGCTTTTACCGCATAGGTCTGACCTGATTCGGCATCCCTTACCATAACACCGGAGGCCTTTCCATGCTCATCATGCTGCACTGAGATCACTTCAGCATGATTGACTACACAGCCTCCATTCTCAACACAAGTCTGAGCTAAATTCACAGCCATACGGGAGTCATCAAACTGGCCGTCATGATATACAATACCACCCTTCAAGCCTTTCTTAATAGACGTAGGCAGATATTTGGCAACCGTACTCTTTCCGATAAAACGCGAACGACCATATCCGAATCCGAAGGAAAGGATATCGTAAAACACTAAACCACAAAAGTAGAGTATATTATCCCAATAGGTATAATTGGAAATGACAAAAGACTGATCTTTTACTAAATGTGGCGCGTTGGCTTTCATTCGACCACGCTCGCGCAAGGCTTCCAAAACTAACTTTACATCACCTTTCTGGAGATAGCGTACACCGCCGTGAACAAGTTTCGTGCTACGACTTGATGTACATTTTGCAAAATCGTCCTTTTCAAATAGAACAACACTATAACCGCGGGTTGCCGCATCAACAGCACAACCCAAACCTGTGGCACCACCACCAATCACTACAAAATCCCAAATCTTATCAGGATTAGCGATTTGATTGATTTGTTCTTCACGCTTCATTGCCTTCACTTTTTCAATTTGTATGATTTTTCTATATTAGATTTGCAAAATTACGATTTTCAAATGAGATAGATAATTATTCTGGTACGAATACACAAAAACTGTTCTCTCCTTTAACCCTTTGAAAGCATCTAAGAACCTTGCATTCATCTGCATTAAAATGGGTGCACCGCAAAAGCAATGCACCCATCTTATCATATGATTAACACTACGAATTATTTCGCATTAGTTTCCAACTCTGCACGCTGTTCATCGCGTTTCATCTTGTAGCCCATGGTCAAGTAAGCCAATGGGGCAGCCAAGAATACAGAAGAACACGTACCGTAAACTACACCCAAAATCATGGCAAAAGCAAAACTACGAATGCTGTCACCACCTAAGATGAAGATACACAACAATACCAACAAGGTCGTAGTTGATGTATTAATGGTACGAGCCAAAGTCGTATTCAATGACTGATTGAACAACAATTGACGGTCACGTTTCGGATACAGATGGAAGAACTCACGGATACGGTCAAAAATAACCACCTTGTCGTTGATTGAATAACCGATACAAGTCAAGATAGCACCGATAAAGGTTTGGTCAATCTCCAATGAGAACGGAACACGTCCCCAAAGTAATGAATAAGTACCAATAATCAAGACAGCATCGCAAGCCAAAGCAACAACACTACCTACTGAGTATGCTACATTGCGGAAACGAACCAAGATATAGAGGAAGATAGCAACCAAGGCTAAGCATACACTGATGATAGCACCACGCGTAACATCCTTAGCAATAGAAGGACCTACCTTCTGAGAACTGATGATAGAACCACCGGCACGATTTTCACGATCAACGAAACGCTGTAACGTTACATCTTTGCCTAACAAATTACCTTTCATCAAAGCAGTATACAAGAACTCCTCAATCTCAACATCAATATTCGGATCGTCTTCATTGATACGATAGTTGGTCGTAACACGCACCGTTTTATGATCTGAGCCCAATGCAATACAAGAAACAGTTCCTGCATCTCCTACTTCCTTAGAAAGCAATGAGGTTACTTGCTCGGGCTCTACTTCTTGCTCAAACTGAACTACGAAGTTGCGACCTCCGGAGAAGTCGATACCTTCACTCAGACCACGGATACCGAAGCTGGCAAAACTGATCAATAAACCGGCAGCGAAGATGATGAATGAAACCTTGTAAGCGCTCATAAAGCGGAACTGAGGATTCGTCATCATATTTCTTGAGAACGAAGTAGTAAACGTCAAATTCAACCACTTATCTTTATTCAAGAAGTGTTCGTAAACAATACGTGTAATCCAAACAGCAGTAAACAATGATGCTAGCAAACCAATAATCAAGGTGGTGGCGAAACCGCGAATAGGACCGGTACCAAAATTAAAGAGGATAATACCAGTTATGATTGATGTGACGTTAGAGTCAATAATTGCACTAAAGGCATTTCCATAACCATCGGCCAAGGCCGTCTTCAAAACCTTTCCTGCACGCAACTCTTCTTTAGTTCTTTCATAAATAAGCACATTGGCATCGACTGCCATACCTAATGAAAGTACCATACCGGCAATACCTGACATTGTCAACGCAGCCTGGAATGAAGTGAGCACACCTAAGGTAAAGAAGAAGTTCAGGATCAAGGCGAAATTAGCGACCATACCCGGAATGATGCCGTACATGCAGCACATATAAATCATCAACAAGATAAATGCAATCACAAATGATCTTGCACCCTGATTGATAGATTCCTGACCGAGCGAAGGACCAACGATTTCTTCTTGAACAATATGCGCGGGAGCCGGCATCTTACCTGAATTAAGGACATTAGCCAAGTCCTTCGTATCTTCAGTAGTAAAGTTACCAGTAATAGATGAATTACCACCCGTGATTTCATTCTGAACATTTGGAGCACTATAAACCAAATTATCCAACACAATGGCAATAGCATGTCCCTTATTCTTCTTAGTCAACTGAGCCCAAGTGCGAGCACCATCAGTATTCATTGACATACTAACAGCAGGACGTCCGTATTCATCGAAATCGGCCTTTGCAGTTGTAATCACGTCACCCTCCAACGGAGCACGTTTATTGTGTCCTGCCATTCTAATAGCATACAATTCATACACTTCCTGCTTGGAAGAGACCTCAGAGGGCTTCACGCCCCAAAGAAGTTTCAAATCTTCAGGCAGAACATTGCGAGCAATCTGGGAAGCAATCAGTTTATTCACTTCTGCGGTATCGCGAGACAAAGCATAACCCACCATACAACCACCAGACTGTGAAGGAACGAGCTGTAGTACAGACAACAGGGGATGTTCCTTGCGCATTTTTGCCAAATCCTTATCTGCAGTTGCAGTACTCTTGTTACCTACCTTCGCTAACAAATCAGCCTTGTTCACAGTGCTTTCAGCGGAATCAGCAACAACCTCTTCCTGGGCTTCTTCAACTGAAACTGTATCATTTTCAACAGCACCAGCAATCAGTTTTGCATCCAAGGAAGCTAATTGAGGTACTATTACAGAAGCATCATAAGTCTCCCAAAATTCAAGGTTTGCACTTCCCTGCAAAAGTTTACGAATACGGTCGGGCTCCTTAATACCGGGCATTTCAACCATAATACGACCCATTTGGCCTTCCAAGGTTTGAATATTGGGTTGAGCCACACCAAATTGGTCAATACGAGTACGGATAACAGTATAAGAATTATCCACGGCAGATTTCACCTCTGAACGCAACACACTTTCCACCTCAGAATCCTTGCTACGGGTAGTCACCTTACCCTTTAATTGCTGAGTAGCGAACACTGTGCAGAGTTGATCTTTACCTGCTAACCCTTGAAATTTCTTTACAAATAACGAAATAAAATCTGTTTGGCTTTTAACAGCTTCGGCAGAAGCCTCATTCACTGCTTTAACGAAATTGGGATCAGAAGAATGATCAGCCAAAGTTTTCACAACTTCAGGAACTGACACCTCCAAAATGACATTCATTCCGCCCTTCAAATCCAGACCCAAACCAATCTGCATTTCTCGACACTGCTTTAGCGTGTATGCACCCAACCATACGCGTTCATTCTTGAGGGAATCCAAATAAACCTCTCCGGCCTTGGCTTCCATTTTTGCAGCCTTATTTTCATAATGGCGTGTAACAAAAGAGAACGACAGATAGTAGATACAAACAAGCGTAAGTAGTACAGCGAATACTTTTACAAATCCTTTGTTTTGCATTTCTATTTAATTATTAATTTTTATACTTTCTACGTTTGAACGATGAGCGTGCAAATATAGGTATTTTTTCCTACTCTATCGGCCTTTTAACTATTTAATTTCGCGAATTAGGGAACTTTTCCCCCGCATCCGGCATCACTCGGAGAGATTTCATTCGTGTTTGTCAACAAGGGACTACGACTTTGGTATTAATTTATTAGTTATTAATTTCGCCCTCCATCGGAGTTTTTAGAAAAAAAAGAGGCCAAAATAAATATTATACCTACTTTTGTAGCATCTAAAATAGAACTAATATGAAACCTATTCTCCTCTTTTTGATATTATCCGCCACTTTCTTTGCACAAGTTGCCGCCGATAATAGTACATCTAACAAACTCATCGGACTCTCCATTGTGAAAGAAGCATCCAATCCCATCTCCTACTCCAATACAATTTTCAATACCAACCCCATCAGCCAACTCAATCTGAGTAGATGCGATTCAGAACAAGATATTTTGTACTACCTCAATACTACGAGCGTAGGCAAACAGATTGTAAACAGCCTTTTTAATTATAATTTAGGGAGAATGAACAGCGCAACTATCAGAGAAAGATTGGGAAAAAGTTCTACTGAACAATTGCAACAAGAGGATCTTCAAGCTGCTATTTGGAACAACTATGTATTGGTCATCAAAATGGATAAAAAAAGCCAGGAGAAAGCAATGATAGGTGACACCATTAACTTTTCGCCCACCGGGAATTGGTATCTATACCAACTTCAATGCACTAACGAAGTATACGAACAATTACGAGCAAGTTACATATCTCCCACCGATAATCAAGAGACACAAGGAGAAAAGAGAGCACAATACGAATCGCTCAGTTTTCCATTAAAATTAATTGATTATGGAGAGAATATTCACACAGATATAGTTACTCGCCTAAAATCACGCCTTAAACCGATTTCCCCCGAAGATATCAAAAATGGGAAGAAAATCGAGAACTTGGGCAAAACTTCTACGGCTTTAAAAATTGGATTATCACCTATTTTAATATTAAAAAGATAATCCTCCCGCAATTTCCATTATGGAGCAGGCTGAAAGGCCTGTATCAACGGTATCAGATTACTTGTAAATAATCTGATAGATATCGCCAATAAAATAATGCCGAAGAATTTACGAATAATATAAATAAATGTATCCGTAAACAGACGCTGAGCTTTCTCAGTAGCTTTTAATACGACGTATATCCATATCATATTCAAAAGCAATCCTATCAGAATATTGATCACCGAATATTCAGCTCGCAACGAAAGCAAGGTGGTAAAAGAAGCTGCTCCGGCCAATAGAGGGAATACCAATGGAACAAGTGTTGCTGACTTCATCGGTCCATTATTACGGAAGATGACAACGTCCAATACCATTTCAAGCGAAAGAAGGAATAAGATAATCGCTCCTCCTACGGCAAACGACTTAACATCTACCTGAAATAAACTAAGTATCCATTCTCCACAAATGAGGAAGGCCAACAAAATACAACCCGTTAAAGCAGCGGCTTTCCCCGACTCAACTTTGCGCCCCTCACGACGAAGACTGATAATGATGGGAGAAGAACCAATAGCATCAATCACTGCAAATAATACGACAAATGAACTTAATGCATCCTGCAAATTAAAAGCACCGATATTTAATATACTCATTTCCTTTCCTAAATTATTCGCACATCGAGATTATAATTCCCAATACACGACCAATGATCACTCAATTCCTTTATAACTAAAGTTTACACGCTTAAATATTTCCTCAACTGCACCTGAGTTTTTAGCAATATAATCGCCAGCACGTTTGCCTGAGAGCTCTCGAAAAGTCGGATCTTCCATAAAACGCTGCAACAAATCATGGTAATCATTCGCTGAAGATATTTCAAAACAACCACCCAATCGGAGTAGCGTTTGAGCTTCACGGAAATGTTGATTATTAGGTCCAAAAATTACGGGAACACCATACACGGCAGCCTCAGGTACATTATGAATACCTACCCCAAAGCCTCCGCCCACATAAGCAATCTGACCATAACGATAAATAGACGAAAGCAATCCATAACAATCAATAATCAAACACTCTGCTTGAGATGCGCTATCAATCGTTGCTTGCGTATACCTAATTGAAGGACGTTTTAATTTTCCTTCAATTGATCGCAAATGATCCTCACTTACCACATGAGGAGCTAAAACAAGTTTCTGCTCAGGATGAGCATTAAAGAAATCTATCAATATTTCTTCATCTGGCTGCCATGAACTTCCGGCAACCAAAATGGTTGTATTATCTTGATGAGTTTTTGCAAACGCTTCAACCAATGGTAGCGGTTTTGCTTCTTTTGCAATCTGAATCACACGATCAAAACGCGTATCCCCAACGACAGTTACATTTGTTATTCCTTTTGTCGATAATAACTCTTTAGACAATTCATTCTGGACAAAAAAATGTGTAAAGCACCTTAGGACTGTTGCATAAGGGCCAGCATACTTTTTAAAAAAAATCTGATTGGGCCTAAAAATACTGGAAACACTATACACCGGTATCTGCTGACGATGAAGCGTAGCCAAATAATTCTGCCAAAATTCATATTTAATAAAGAACGCCATACAAGGATGAGCCAGACGCACAAATTTACGAGCATTTAAAGCAGTGTCGAAGGGAAGATAACAAATCACATCTGCACCCGCATAGTTCTTCTGGACTTCATAACCTGAAGGAGAAAAAAAGGTCAATAATATTTTATACTGAGGATAACAAGCCCGTATTTTCTCCATCAATGGACGTCCTTGTTCAAATTCACCCAATGATGCGGCATGAAACCAAATATAACGCTCTTGGGGATCTATTTTTTCGCGAAGGATACGGTAAACTTGACGATGTCCTTGCATCATGAGGCGCGCCTTTTTCTTGAAAAGCGAAGCCACATTCACACAAAACATATAAAGATATATCGCCAGCGAATACATTCCCTTATCCCAATATATTAATTGCTCTTTCCATTCTGCTCAAAGTCTCTTCCTTACCAAGAAAAGCAGAAATATCAAACATATGAGGGCCAACCCCTGCACCCACAAGGGTTAATCGAAATGCGTTCATCACGTTCCCCGTGTGCAAACCATTTTCCTCAATCCATTTCATCACCACTTCCTCTTGATGGGCAAGACTGAAATCTTCCAATCCGGCCAATACATCACGCAACCTACGCATTGTTGCGGCAGAATCTTCTTTCCAGCGCTTCTTGACGGTCTTTTCATCATAGCTATCTGGAGCCACAAAGAAGAACTTACACAACGGCCATAGCTCTTTCACGAAATTGACACGATTCTTCATCATGCCCACTACTTGTTGAGCACGTTCTAAGGTTGTCTCAATGGAGTTTTCTTTCAATATTTTCAAAAACTCTGGAGCAATCTCTTCGTCAGATTTTTTCAAAATATATTCATGATTGAACCATGTTCCTTTCAAATAATCAAACTTCGCCCCTGCTTTACTACATTTGGACAAATCAAATTGCTCAATGAGTTCATCCATGGTAAACAATTCCTGTTCAGTACCTGGATTCCACCCTAACAAGGCAAGGAAATTGATAACAGCCTCGGGGAAATATCCATTCTCACGGTATCCGGCACTTACCGCACCACTTTGGGGATCATGCCATTCCAAAGGGAATACAGGGAACCCCAATCGATCACCATCACGCTTACTTAATTTACCTTTTCCATCAGGTTTTAAAAGAAGAGGAAGATGAGCGAACTGTGGCATTGTACTTTCCCAACCGAAGGCACGATAAAGCAATACATGCAACGGTGCAGAAGAAAGCCACTCCTCACCACGAATTACATGAGTAATTTCCATCAAATGATCATCTACAATATTGGCCAAATGATAGGTGGGCAAACCGTCAGCTGACTTATATAGCACCTTATCATCCAAAATGCTTGAATTGATAACCACATCACCACGAATCAAATCGTTCACATGAACATTTTCTCCGGGCTCTATCTTGAAACGTACAACATATTGTTCACCTGACTCAATCAAACGATTTACCTCTTCGATCGGCAAGGTCAAAGAATTACGCATTTGGCCACGCGTTGAAGCATCATATTGGAAATTCTTCACCTCATCGCGCACTTTCTGCAATTCTTCAGGAGTATCAAAAGCATAATAGGCACAACCTTTGTCAAGCAACATTTTAACATACTTTTGATAGATTTCCTTTCTCTCCGATTGGCGATAAGGCCCTTTATCTCCACCAAAAGAAACACCTTCGTCAAAATCAATGCCTAACCACTTGAAACTTTCTATGATATAGGCTTCGGCTCCTGGCACAAAGCGTGTGGAATCTGTATCTTCTATTCTAAAAATCACCTTACCGCCATGACGACGGGCAAACAGATAATTATATAATGCCGTACGAACGCCACCAATGTGTAATGGTCCAGTGGGACTTGGCGCAAAACGAACTCTTACTTGATCCTGTAACATAAATTTCTTATTTTGAGTGCAAAAATACATTATTTTTGCCAATCCCGAATAATTCTCAATCGGTTTACAATGAAAAGGAGAGATGGAATCGTTGAAACTCTACTTTTTCAGCAACGCACGAATGATAAAATAGAGATGCCATCCAATAGTTCTCCCCCAACCATAATGATGAGTCATTATACGGAAACGCTCCCAAAGCGACTTTCGGTGATTTTTAGTTGTTAAGCCACCATCCAAATAATCTGCAATGATTAAATGGGTATTCAGCATAGGACTCCCCAACTTTTCCCCTTTACGCATCAATCGAATACTCCAATCAAAATCTGACGAAAAACGATATTTCAATTGATATGGAGTTGCTTTTGCTATTTCCATATTGGCAAAAAATGCCTGATGACAAACTAACATACCTTTGCGGAAACTCTTCCATGTCAATTTTTCCGGTGGAGAAAGACGACGCTTTCTGATAAATACGCCACTGTCGTTCACAATATCTGTATCGCCATAAACCACAGCCGGAGTATTTGAACAATTTTGAATAGCCGCAACCACATATTCCAACGTTTTAGGAGAATGCAAGCAATCACCCGAATTCAGAAATAGGATATAATCGCCTGTCGCCATCTGAATGGCTTTGTTCATGGCATCGTACAAGCCTTTGTCAGACTCGCTAAGTATATTTATTTCATGCCTCTTCTCCGATACACTATTGCGCTCTTGATAATGATGAATTACCTCCATTGTCGAGTCTGTTGAATTACCATCTACAATCACATGCTCCACATACGGATAAGTTTGATTCTCCACAGAAGCGATGGTCTTTTCCAACAATGCACCGGCATTATATGTAACTGTAGCTATTGATATCTTTAAAGAATGTTCATTCATAACGTTTTTTGCACAGCTGATTATATATTTCAATGTATCTCAAAGCCACTTGATGTTCCGAATAATTTTTCATGGCAACAGCATACGCCGTTTTGCTTACTTCTTCATAATTACACTTCTCCAAAACCCATTCAATACCCTCTTGTAGACCTACAACATCTCGAGCGTCAGCCAAAAATCCATCAACGCCTGAATCTATCATTTGAGGAATCCCCCCGACATTAAAACCAACACAAGGAACGCCACACGACATGGCCTCTACAATTGTATTTGGGAGATTATCTTGTAATGAGGGTATGACAAACACGTCACAGGCATTGTAAATCTCTGCCATTTTCCTTTCATCTTCAATATACCCCATAGAATAAACTGGATATGGAAATTTGTCGGCAATTAAATCTGCATCCTTCCCCACCGCTACAATGGCATATTGATCCTTCGTCTCAGAATGAGCCTCTGCGCACAATCTACAAGCCTCAATCAGATAGTTCAGTCCCTTGATAGGAAGGGTTGTACGATAGGCACTGAATAATATTAACTTCTTATTAAGCGGAAGACGACATTTTTGACGCGATTTTTCCTTATCGTGAGGATAATAAAGACGAGAATTGATGGGATTAGGAATATCTTCGATTAACTTTCCCCTCAACAGAAAGCTTTTATTGGCTTCTTCTGCCAACCATTTACTACAAGCCACAAATACCATATTGGAACTTGACAACAATTGTTCTTTTCTTTTAAAGACACGATAGCTCAAGTCTTTTTCACCGGGATGGGCCAGCAATCTACAATTTCTACAAGCAGTCAAATAATTTTCACAGTCATGGGCATAATGACAAATACCCGTAAAAGGCCACATATCGTGCATCGTCCATACAATAGGTTTCCCCTTACGAAGTATTTTATTGATATTTTGCAATGACAAAAAGCCTTGATTCACCCAATGCAAATGTATGATATCTGCCTCCTGAAATTCAGGTAATGACGTAATGTCAGTCCCTAACCATCCTGTATCAATATCAAACAAACCTTCACGACGGTATCCATTGTTTTTCCATATCATCAAACGTTCACACAAAAAATTTAAACGCTGACGAAATTGTCCCTTCAAACCTACCACCGATAAATTATCGTCTTCTTTCTTACGAACCAACATTTTGGCTTTTACACCATGATTTATCAAAGCCTCTTTCAGACGTAATGCAGCGATAGCAGCACCACCCGTTTTTTCTGAGGCATTAACGATCAGTACTCTCATCTTACTTATCCGCACTTTTACTTTTGGGTAATAGTTCTTTTGGCTCTATCAAATTAGGCACAAAGAACAAGGAATGAACCACTCTCTTTTCAGGCGGTGGCAATTTACGCCATTCTCCATAAATAGATTGTAAATATTCATCTGGATGACCTGGCGCCTTAAACGTACAACCTTCAAAATCAATTTCACCAAGGGGAAACAGATCGGCAGTCCTATAAATTGTTCCATACCAATTATAATAAGGATATGAACACATATAATCTCCTTTTTTGCACCATAGTTGCAGAAACTGCCATATCAATAAGTAGAGCGAACGCTTCCATCCAAAATAAATCAATTCACCTACCGAGCGGAGACTATAATAATGTGGAGCATGAAGCCGAAAATTCATCACCGCCAAACTGCGAGTCAACCTTTTGGTCAAACGATGGAAACGCGATGGATAGTTAACAAATGGAAAGATATCCACAAACATGCCTTTCTGATAAGGGGCACGATTGTCATCATCTCCATCTACGAAAAAAGAATTCAAGTCGCGGACCTTATATGCACGATTATGCAAGCCTTCATCTGTTTCGAGTGTTTGCACCATCAAGTCCTCAGGCAATTCAGAAGGAGCTATTTTCAGGAAACGCTCTAAATCTTCCTTTCGCATACTAATATCCACATCGTCATCCCAAGGTATAAACCCGCCATGTCGTGCTGCGCCTAACAAAGTACCTCCATCCAACCAATAAGGAATCTTGTGACGATCACAAACTGCCACCACCTCCTTTAATATATAGAGCATCTTCATTTGCGCTTTCCGCAAATTATCCTGACGATATTTCTCCAAATAATTATTCTTCATCCTTCATTGATTTATCTTTGCCTTCTCCCGACACAGCAACTCATTATATTTCATCCAAAGCATTCTTCAATGTCACCTGATCTGCATCCTTCAGCAAAACCTTCTTATCTTTATCCAATAAATAGAGGGAAGGCATTGCCGGGAGATAATACAACTGACGTGTCATAATTTCTCCATTCGGGCTATACACATCCATCCAATTCTGAGGATATGTCGCCGCATGATTGCGCCAAACCTCCGTTTGCGAATCAGGATATATTGCCACAACGGTCACATTATCTGACTGCAGCTCTGGCAAGCTCACAATTTGAGGCATCATAGCCCGACAACTCTCACAGTCAGGATCATTGAATATTAATACCACATAAGGAGATTGTATCTCTGATAGCCTATACTTATTCCCTTTACGATCCACCATTGCAAAGTCGGTAGCCCGACTACCCATTCTATTTTTCTGTAGTTGCTTGATCAGATATAACGCTCTTTCTTTTTTTTCAAACGGAAGACCTTCCAAAGACGCATAATGCTTCAAAAACATCAGATAAGAAACTTCGTGACGCATAGGAGAGTTCGGATGATTTAAATAATGACGAGCCAATTCCATCAAGCCTTCCCCAAAACCATAATGAGCGGCAGCCTTGACCAAATCAGACACACTTTGATCTGCATTGACAGAATCAGCCAAAGCCAAAATGACTACATAGTCAACAAATACTTGTTCCACGAAATCTGAATCGCTTTTCTCCTCCAACATTTTGAAATTAAAGTCATCCCAATAATGCTGTACAACGAAGTTAGCTCTATCAACAGGATCTGTCAAAGTTTCAGGTACATCAGGCAACCTAAAATGCCGTTCGCCAACGTCCTGAGACGTCACATTCTCACTTCCACGACCGCCACAAGCGGAACATAGCATGAGAACTATAACTACCATATTGACCAATGACCATGATTTCTTCAAATACATCTCCTTGTTAATAATAACTCACCGTTGCAAAGTTACATCTTTTTGTCCGAGCAAGAAGCACATCGCCATAATTCAAAAAAAATCTCCACCTATTTTTCCGAAAGACGTCTTCACAAAGTCTAAAATTAAGAAATCCTGAACGTCAACCAATCCCCCAAGCGGCAAAATCAATAAATAAGGGCGACAAACAGATGGAAACTGGCAATGACATTTTCAATATCAGCCAAGCAGGCATACTAAAACTTTTCATTATTTTTGCAGATAGTGTTTAAAGCAAAACTTCACACTCACAATAAAACGAGGTTGCAGGAGTTATACTTTTATAGTATGATTAAGAAGATCCTAATATTATCAACCATATCACTCGTCCTTTGCTGGAAATCAGCGTGGGCACAATATGACCCCTCCTTTACTCATTATTGGATGATGGAACCGTCATTCAATCCTGCTGCAGCAGGAACTACCGACAATATGCGCATCTTAGGTACCTATAGTGCCCAAATGTCTGGTTACGACCAAGCGCCCGCCACCATGTATGCAGGTGTTGATTTACCTTTATTCTTTTTCAACCCACGCCATGGATTAGGCGTCGGTGTATTGAACGATCAGTTGGGTCTATTTTCTCACAAACGTTTCTCCTTACAATATGCTTACCGTTTCCCTTTATTGGGGGGACATTTAGGTTTTGGCGCTCAAATGGATTTATTGAGTGAAACCTTAGATGCAAGCAAAGCCGACTTGGAAGAAAGTAACGACCCTGTATTTTCATCCGGCAATTCCGACGGTTCAAAAATTGATGCAGGATTTGGTATTTACTATCAACACAAGAATTGGTACATGGGAATTTCTTCCCTCCACCTAACAGCCCCCACAGTTACGATGGGCGAAAACAATCAAATTAACATAAAAAGGAGCTATTATTTGACATCCGGATACAATATTCGACTAAGAAATCCGTTTTTATCAATACATCCTTCATTACTGGGTATGTACGACGGACAAGAGTGGAAAGCTTACCTCTCCGGACGTTTTGAATATACAAATAATCGAAAAATGTTATTCGGCGGAGTCTCTTATAGCCCTAACCAATCCGTAGCACTCTTTATTGGAGGAAAATTTCATGGAGTTGTTCTTAGCTATTCTTATGAAGCTTATACTTCAGGAGTAGGTATGGAACATGGAGCACACGAAATCGTACTCAGTTACGAATGGAAACTCAATCTATACAAGAAAGGAAAGAATCTTCACAAGAGTGTCCGACTCCTATAGAACATCAGGTAAACAACAAATAGAAAATAATAACGAGCAAAATATGAAAATTCCACAGATACTGACGGCAGGTTTTCTGACAGTATTCATTTTCACCTCTTGTTTCAGTGGCGGTAACGCGTCAATGTCAGGAGGCGAAGTTATTGGTGTATCCGGCCGCCCGTTTGACGAGCCAACTCCTTACGGAATGGTTAAAGTTGAACGAGGTTTTTTAAAAGCCGGATTAGAGAAGAACGATACCCTTTGGGGGATAGAGATACCGGGTAAAGAAATATCGGTAGACGGGTTTTGGATGGACCAAAAAGAAGTTACTAACTCCATGTATCGCCAGTTTGTTTTTTGGGTAAGAGACTCTATTATACGCGAACGTTTGGCAGATCCTAACTACGGAGGCGATGAAAGCTATAAAATTGAAGAAGACATTGAGGGCAATCCTTTGGCCAAACCTTATTTGAATTGGAAAAAGCCTATTCCTTGGAAAAAACCGACCGAAAGCGAAGAAGCAGCCATTAACAGTCTGTATTATACGAATCCTGTCACCGGAGAACGTATGTTGGATTATCGCCAGATGAATTACCGTTATGAAGTATATGATTACGCGAAGGCAGCCTTGCGCAAATATCGTCTGAATCCCGAAGAACGTAATCTGAATACCGATAAACAAATCAATCCCGAAGAAGTCGTAATGATTTCCAAAGACACTGCATATATTAACGAAGACGGAAAAATCGTTCAAGAGACCATTACACGTCCTCTATCAAGTTATTATGACTTCCTCAACACTTATATTGTCAACATTTATCCCGATACGACGTGTTGGGTCAACGATTTTCCGAACTCTAACAACGAAAAATACATGCGCTTATATTTCAGTAGCGCTGACTACAACGACTATCCCGTTGTCGGAGTGTCCTGGGAGCAAGCAACAGCCTTCTGCGCTTGGCGCACAGACTATCTGCTGAGAGGATTACGCGGTGAAGCTCGCCAGTTACAACGTTATCGTCTGCCGACAGAGTTAGAATGGGAATATGCAGCCCGTGGTAAGGAAGGGAATCCCTTTCCCTGGACCGATCCAGCCATGAAAAACGATAAAGGATGCTATTACGCCAACTTTAAACCCGATCGTGGCAACTACACGGAGGATGGAAACCTGATCACATCTCGTGTGGGCATCTACGGAGCCAATTCCAACGGTCTTTATGATATGGCCGGCAATGTAGCAGAGTGGACCAGCACCATTTATACGCTTGCTGGCGTACAAAGTATGAGTGACATCAATCCCGAATTGACTTATAAAGCGGCAAAAGAAGACCCATATGCCTTAAAAAAGAAGAGTGTCAGAGGCGGTAGCTGGAAAGATCCCGAATCGATGATTCGCTCTGCTTGGCGCACTTATGAATACCAGAATCAGCCACGTTGCTATATCGGATTCAGATGCGTCCGCTCGATGGCTTCAGCTAATAGTAAAAAGAAATAAAACCCCATTGTGACTGAACAACAGCAACAATCTTAAAGAATAGACCCTAATGAAAAAGGTAAAAATAAATTTCGTTGTACGAATGCAACATTGGATGGACAGTGTACCCGGTCAAACGTTTTTGAACTATGCTTATAGCTGGGGCGCAGCCATTGTTATTTTAGGAACACTCTTTAAACTGACTCACTTAGACGGTGCCAATCTGATGTTATTCATCGGAATGGGAACCGAAGTCGTTGTATTCTTCCTTTCGGCCTTTGACCGGCCGTTCGACAAGCATGATGAAGGGCACGAATTGGCTGAAGACTATCTGAATGACGAAGAAATCACCGAAAGAATCAATAACGAATCCCAAGCAAGATTGGGAGGCGGCGGTATTGGAGGTGGAATTTTCATTGGCGGACCTTCTGCCGAAGGTGAAGCCGCTGGAAATGGAACCGTAGCCGCAACTGGCGGAGCAGGCGGTGGTACCATCATCATTGGCGGCAGTGGCAATGGTGAAGTAGCAGGAGCTCCCCTTCCGGCAGGTGACAATACGCCCAGTGCAGAACTGCAGCAGGCTGCCGCAGGCGCTGGTATCTCCGGCAATAGCCTTCTGGACATCGTCCGAATGGCCAATGAAGAACTTTTACATCGTGCCCAAGCAGCGGTAACGCCTGAATTGGAAGAAGCATCCAAGGAATACGTCGACAAACTG
The DNA here is from genome assembly GCA_945827465.1 of uncultured Prevotellaceae bacterium. Classification (GTDB taxonomy): domain Bacteria; phylum Bacteroidota; class Bacteroidia; order Bacteroidales; family Bacteroidaceae; genus UBA6382. The sequence continues at coordinate 5,351 of CALZOH010000010.1, read as the reverse complement.
AAACTTCTGACCGAAACACTTGATCGCGTCGAGAAACAAAGTGCTCGTCTCACTACAGACAGTGAAGAAATGACCAATTTGAACCGTACTTTGACCGGCATCAACACTGTTTATGAGTTACAATTAAAGAGTATCAGTCAGCAAGTAGGCTCCATCGACCGCATCAATGAGCAAACCCGCCATATGGCTGAACAAATCGAAGAATTGAATGCCGTCTACGCTCGAATGATCAAGGCACTCACCGTCAACATGAAGAATGCGGCTGCTTCCAATCAATAACCTCAGCTGAAACGAATCTATGTCAGGAATCAAGAAAAGGCCCATCTCTCCGCGTCAGAAGATGATTAATCTGATGTACGTTGTGCTGATGGCTATGCTGGCCCTCAACGTTTCAACAGACGTACTGAACGGTTTTTCAATTGTGGAAGAAAGCCTCAACCGTACCACTGCCAATTCTTCAAAAGAGAATGCTAACATCTACAGTGAGTTTAACGAGCAGATGAAGCAGAACCCTGAAAAGGTAAAAGCCTGGTTCAATAAAGCTGTTTACGTCAAACAACTGTCTGACTCACTCTATAATTTGGCCGATGTATTAAAACATGAAATCGTCAGACAAGCTGACGGCGAAAAAGGAGACGTTAAAAACATCCGCAACAAGGAAGACCTGGAGTCGGCCACACATGTCATGCTGGGTAGAGGAAGAGGAAAACATCTTTATGATGCTATTGTCAACTACAGAACGAAGATATTGGAGTTTGTGACAGATAAAGAACAACGTGCCATTATCGCCAGCAACCTCACGACCGATGTTCCCAAAAATGACGGATTGGTTGGACGCAATTGGCAAGAGGCCATGTTTGAGAACATGCCCGTTGCCGCAGCCACGACATTGCTCACCAAGTTGCAAAGTGACGTTCGCTACGCTGAAGGAGAGGTATTGCATTCGCTCATCAACAATATCGACGTCAAAGATGTGCGCGTCAACTCGCTCAACGCATACGTCATACCCAATGCACAGACCATTGTACAAGGTAGCAAGTTCAGTGCACGCATCATTATGGCCGCTGTTGATACAACACAAAAGCCTAAAATCTTTATCGGAGAGCGTCCGATCGATCTCAAAAACGGACTCTACGAATTCAATTGTGGCAGCACCGGCGACTTTACCCTTAACGGTCACATTGAAATGACCGACCGCTCCGGTGAAACCTTGCGCCGCGAATTTTCACAGAAATATACTGTTGTAGCACCGTCTGCCACCGTTTCGGCAGACCTTATGAACGTGCTTTATGCAGGTTACAACAACCCGATGAGCGTCTCTGTTCCAGGCATTCCGGCTAACGACATCGTGGCCACCATGACCGGCGGCAGCTTAACGCCTACCGGACCGGGCAAATACATTGCTCACCCCACGAAAGTAGGCGAAGAAGCCATCATTACCATCAACTCCAAGGCCAATGGAACCATGCAGAAGATGGGTGAATTCAAGTTCCGCATCCGCAGACTGCCTGACCCGACCGCGTTCATTGCTTATAACGACGCAGAAGGCAATCCCGTTCGCTATATGGGCGGTGGTAGAGGATTTTCAAAGTCTACCCTGCTGTCGGTTGACGGTATTGGAGCTGCAATTGATGATGGTTTGCTCAACATTCCATTCCAAGTCACAGGGTTTGAAACCGTATTCTTCGACAATATGGGTAATGCCATACCTGAAGTATCCAATAGCGACAAGTTCACAGACCGTCAGAAGAGCATCTTCTCCCGTTTAGGCCGTGGAAAACGCTTCTATATTTCAAAAGTACAGGCTGTAGGCCCCGACGGCAGTACTCGTACCTTGCCACAGTCCATGGAAGTTATCATCAATTAATTATTCATCACCGAAACAAACAACATCTCCATAATGAAACGCATATCATTCGCATTCATCATCAGCTTGTTTGCTGTGTCATCAATCGCTCAACCGCCGGCTCGCGTCCGTGAAGCCCAAAAACAGGCTGTTAAGCAGGAACAACAAAACGCTGCAGGCGTATCCGAAAGGGCACAATTGGAATATCCAACCGCTCCCGGCATGCCTTCAGACGCAGCTTGGAGAAGAGATCTCTATCGTATCATCGATTTAACCAATGATCGCAATGCAGTTCTCTATTATCCGCAAGAGCCCGACGGTGATAAGATGAATCTTTTCACTTATCTCTTCAAGTTAGTGATGAGAAAGCAGATCAAAGCCTATGATTATACCATCGATGGCAACGAAAGTTTCAAAGAAAGCAATGTGCTCAAGCCAAAAGACATTTTAGACCGTCATCGCATCCGTTACACGGCTCGTGGTGAACAATTCCGAATTGAAGATAGCGATATACCTTCGGCCGATGTAAGGGCTTATTACATTAAAGAAACGACTTATTACGACCAGCACACGGCAACGTTCCGCACACAAGTCACTGCCTTATGTCCCGTACGCGAACAAGCCGGAGAATTTGATGGTACAGCGACAAAATACCCCATGTTTTGGCTGAAATATGAAGATATCGCTCCTTACTTAGCCAAAATTGAGCTGATGGCCAGCAATTACAACAACGCCGCCACCATTTCGGGAGATGATTATTTCTCTACCACCAAATACGAAGGCAAAATCTACAAGACCAACAACCTTCAGGGAAAGGTGATGGCCAGTTCTGATTCGTTAATGAAAAAAGAACAGGATAAAATAGAGAAAGAATTGGCAACACTCGAAAGTCACATCTGGAAGACCGACTCCAATAGTCTGAAAAAAGACTCTACAGCGACCGCCGAAGCTGCCAAACCCGCTAAAACATCCTCTAAGAGCAGCAAGAAAGAAGAAACTTCCACCAGTTCACGCAGTCAGCTGAAACGACAAAGTTCTAATGGCAAGAGTTCTTCCTCTTCGTCCACGCCGCGAATCAGTGTTAGAAGACAAAGACATTAAAATTCATCCATTTTAGGTTTCAAAACAGCCGGACAAAACACTCCGGCTGTTTTTGTTTACCACCTAATCCACCTTCCATCCATCATCTATCCGAAGAAAACCGTAATTTTGCAAATAAAATAATCTCCCCTTATGTATTTAAGACTTATCCGTTTATTCACCTCCTTTCTTTTGCTCGGTTTACTCACTGTTTCTTGTAGTGGCGACGATAAAGACAACGAGCCACCCGTTCCCCCCACACGCACCGTCATTGTTTATATTGCCGGAGAGAACAGTTTGACCGACCAAATGCTTAACGACGTCAACGAAATCAAAAGTGGGGCCTGCCAAATGAAGGATGGCGAACGAATCGTTCTTTTTTACGACAACAAGGGACTATCCACCATTACCGTACTGGATAATAAATCCACATTGGGCACTAAAGCCACCTATACTTTCGAGTCCAACCAAGATGCTTGCGACCCACTCACCCTCCGCAAGGTATTGAACTGGGCTGCCGAACACTGCCCGGCCCCTGAATATGGTCTTGTGTTCGGTTCACATGCCAGTAGTTGGCTTCCTTCAACCGATATTACTCCCCAAAGAGCCGTTACCGCCTCATCCGGAGGGATGCAATTTTCGTTTGGCATCGATAACGGTCAGGGAAATGCCAATGATACCGGCTCACAAATGGAGATCTCCGACATGGCAGCCGCCCTTGAGGCAAGCAATCTGCATTTCAAATACATTTTCTTTGACGCTTGCGTGATGCAAAGCATTGAATGTCTCTACGATTTAAGAAATACGGCCGAATATATCATTGGCTCCCCCGCCTCCACCCCCGGTGACGGCGCATATTACACTCACCAGATTTCGTCAGGCCTCTTTTCAGACGATCCTTCCGATATAGCCCGTACCTTCATGTCTGATGTCAGAAACAAAATGTCTCCTACCTATATACAAGGTGCCGTTATCTCGGTGGTCAAGACCGAATACCTGGACGAATTGGCTCGAACCACTCGCGAAATGTTATTAAAAAACATTGACCAGCTTCCGAAACCTTATCCCGACATGAGCGGCGTGCAGCGTTATCTGGAATTCAGGAGTAAATTATACTTTCAGCCCGACTATTTCGATGCCGGGATAGGCATCCATCGCATTCTTCCGGAAGAAGACGCCATTGTTTGGGAAAATTTACTCAATAAAGCCATCGTCTATAAGGACGGCACGTCCAGTTTCTACGGTTACACGTTTAGCAACAATGGATTCCTCACTCTTTCACCCACCTTCAGCGGCGTGTCGATGTTTGTGCCCCAACTGAAGTACTATGTATATAGCACCGGTCAACTGGCTATTTACGGCAATCATAATGAGAATTTCAAAAAAACATCCTGGTACAAGGCTGCAGGATGGGGTGAAGCCGGGTATTAAGGTCCTTTCACCGGGCGAAAACAACCTGCCGGCTCACAGTCAGCTCATCCTCATAGCATAAATACCTCTCTTTTGCTACTTTTCGACATCATTAACAAATAAAGATTAAGCTAAAACCAACATTTTAGCTAAAAAACAAGCATGCACATAGTTTTTTTTCAAAAAAACTCGGCATTTCTGATTACAATCATTAACTTTGCAACGTTGGATTACATCATAACAACAAAGGTTAGATCACCAAGTAACCATCTAAAACTGATTATAATATGAACAAGACTGAATTGGTAAATGCCATTGCTGAAAAAAGCGGATTGGCAAAGACTGATGCAAAGAAAGCATTAGAAGCAACTCTTGAAGCCATCACTGAGGCTGTAAAGAATGATGAAAAAGTAGCTCTCATCGGATTTGGTACGTTTGAAACAGCTGTTAGAGCTGCACGTCAGGGCATCAATCCTGCTACTAAGGAGACTATCAACATTCCTGAAAAGAAGATTGTTAAGTTCAAGGCTTCTTCCAATATTTTGGATTAAAAGAAAGATTCTCTATGATGACAAAAGTCTCATGCCCGGCATGAGACTTTTGTCGTTTTATCAGGCCCCTGGTTTCCATAAAAGGGTGGTAAAATGATAGGGGCAGATACTCACCCAGCATGAATGGGATGTCAATTAGAAAATTAAGCGAAAAATTGTAGGGGCGTATCGCATACGCCCTTCATGTTGGCGGTGTTGCATTTCGGTGGTAAACATGCCGGCATCGATTGAGGGGCTTTTCATTTGAAATTGTGCGGTAATGGTTCGATGTTAATACTGTTTCGTTGGTGCAATGAAAATAAATTCATTGTTTTAAGCGAAGATGTGTAGGGGCGTATCGCATACGCCCTTCACGGGAGCGATATTGCATGTCCGCGGCGAAGATGCCTGATTCGTTTCAATGGCATGTTCGACCATATGAGGGCGTATGCGATACGCCCCTACACTTGTTCGGTTGAAATTGT